>CALVPO010000118.1 GCA_944351345.1 uncultured Bacilli bacterium
ATTCTAAAGGAATTGGTGGAGTTATTGGTTTTACTAAAGATAATAAGTTGTTTTTAGGAAAAGTTAGTGCTGAGGAGGCTATTTCTTTGGGAATAAGGGATGCAGTTGAATTTGGACCTTTTCTAATTGTTAACGGGGAAGCATCTAAAGTAGTTGGAAATGGTGGTTATGGCCTTCATCCTAGAACAGTTATTGGACAAAGAAAAGATGGAGTTGTTTTATTTTTAGTAATTGATGGTAGAAGAATTAATTGTATAGGTGCTGATATGGATGACTTAATTGAAATTATGGAAAGATATGGAGCTTATAATGCCGCTAATTTAGATGGTGGAAATTCAAGTGCTTTAATTATTAATAATAAATTAATAAATCATCCTATTAATTGGTCACAACAAGAGGAAACTAGACCTATTGCTAATGGTTTTATATTAGTTGAGTAATATGAGTAATAATAGATATTTAAAATATGTAAAAGCTGTTTATATATATTTTGAATATTTATTTTTATTTGGTATAATTTTTATATAGATATTGATTGGAGGATGTAATTATGAAGTATCATATTAATTTAAGTGATCGTAACAAAATGGTTGCAGATAAAGTAACAGATAAACTTGTACGTGATAGATATTGTGCTATAGTATCTGCTCCTGGTACGGGCAAGAGTTATGTTAGTTTAGAATTTGTTTGTCGTAATATGAATAAAAATATACTTTTTTTAGCCCCAACAAATGCTATACTTAATCAATATAAGACTACTATAGCAAGTGAGGGATTAATTGGTGATGTTGATATATATGATATGGAAGAAATTGATAGAAGATTAAAGATATATTTTCCTAATTTAGAATTACATACATATCAATGGTTTCATATTAATCAGACTAATGGTAATTTAGATAATGTAGATTATGATTATGTTATATGTGATGAGTATCATCATACTGGTAGTAATAAGTGGTATCTTAGTTTTAATGATTATGCTAATCTTCATAAGCATACTAAGTTTTTGGGTATGAGTGCTACTCCTCGTAGAATGGATGGGCAGAATACTTTATTTTCTTTTGATAATGATGTTGTTTATGAGTATTCTATGGCAGATGCTATAGTTAATGGAGAACTTTCTATGCCTATATATATTGATTGTGGTATTAGATATTTAGGAGAGATATTAAAAGCTAGGAAAACTATTTTAGAAGAGTATCTTCCAGGTAAGGAGAGAGATGATTTATTAAGAGATATTGAATTGTTTCTTCGGGATATAAATTCTTATGATAAATTACCAGAAATATTTAGTAAATATATAGAAAAGAATGCTAAGGTTTTATATTTTTGTCCACCTAGTAATAGTTATGATAGATTAAATAATACAAAGAGAATATATGAGATATATAATTTAAGAGAGAAGATGTTTAATGGTGTTAATAAGAATGCTCATTTTTATATGTCTTTTAGTGGTTATAAGAATAGTGAAGATGAGGAAGAATCTTTTATTAGTGATTTTTCTGATGTTTTAAGAGTACTTTATACGGTTAATAAATATAGTGAAGGGGTTCATCAAGAAGATATTAATGTATTAATTATGGGTAGAGGTACTTCTTCTGTTCCTTTATTTACTCAAATGTTAGGTAGAATATTATTAGCTGGTAAGAAGTTAAATATTAGACCAATAATTTTAGATTTACAGGGTAATATACATATTTATCAAGAGTTAGTTGAAGAGGTTAGGAAGGTTGCTGTTGAAAGGGTAAAAAGAGGTAAGAGACTTCCTAATAATCAAACTGTTAATCAATTTATGAGAAATTTTGAGATATGTGATTATGAATTAGAACAAAAAGAATTTTTAGATATGTTAAATGATAAGATTAGGGATAATAGAGATAGTAAAAGAGTATTAACTTGGGTTCATGAATTAGAAGAATATTGTGAGTTATATAAAGAATGGCCTAAACAGAGAGATTATAAACATAAAGTAAGTGATGGTACAACATCCCATCAGTTAGCTAATTGGTTAAATAATTCTGGATATAATGATAAGAAATTTAAATATATAGATGTAGTAGATTTTAATAGAGTAAAAGTTATAGATATTTTAAATGATTTATTTAGTAAATATGGTAGAGTTAGTCAGAAAAGTGATGAAAATATATTATTATGGGTAAGTAGAATAAAAGAATATTGTGAGTTATATAAAAAATGGCCTAAACAGGGAGATTATGAACATAGAGTAAGTGATGGTACGACAGCCGATCAGTTGGCTAGGTGGTTAAATAATTCAAATTATAATAAGAATAATAAAAAGTTTAAATATATAGATGTAGTAGATGAGAATGGTAATTTAGTCATAGATATATTAGATAAATTAAATGTTATTTATAATACATATACTAGGAGTATAAATAAAATGGAAGATAATGATAAATTACTTAATTTGAAGAATGCTAAGAAAAGTAAAGAAATTGGATTGAATTTATATTATATGATTGTTAAATTAATGGATAGTTATTATGATAATAATCGTGATGAATTTAATAATTATTGTAGATTAATAGAGGATATGATTGAGAGTAATGATATATATATTAGTTTAGATGATATAGTTTCTAGTTTTGATTTATCTAGTAGTGAGCTTAGGTATTATTATTATAAGAAATATACTATTAGTAGTATTTGGAATGATAATATTTTGGCCGAAGTTTATAAATGTTTATATAATTATATGGATATGATAAATAAGACTCGAGGTAAAAATAAATAATATTAGTTTTAGATATATAGTGGTTAACGCCATTATAGGTATTATGTTATGGCGTTTAGGTAAATAAAAAATATAAATAGTTTATACAATTTTTGTCTAATTAAAAAAATTAGTTGTTAAAAAAATAAATATATGATAAAATTGAAATATATTTGATGATAGGAGATGATATTATGGCTTTATCTAAGTTTAAGAAAATGTTGGTTGATGAAGAATATGAAGATGATGAAGAAGTAGAAGAGACTAAGACTAAGGTTAAGGAGTCATCTAATAATAGTACTAATGGTGGGAAAATGATATTGTTAGAGCCACGTGCTTATTCTGAATCACAGCAGATTGCAGATCATTTGAAGAAAAAGAATACTGTTGTTGTTAATATGAAGAGAGTTACACCTGATCAGGCTAAGAGAATAGTTGATTTTCTTAGTGGTACTGTTTATGCTCTTGGTGGTGATTTACAGAAAATTGGTGGAGGTATATTTTTGTGTACTCCTAAGAATGTAAATGTTGAAGGGGCAATAACTGATGATGACGATAAAGGAAAAAAGAGCAAGAATGAAGATTATCTAGAATGGTAATTAAGTAAGAAGGTGAATTATGAAGCGTTTTAGCATTGTAAATAATGGTTACAACATAGATGAAGTTAATAATTTTATAGATATAGTTATTAAAAAATTAGAAAAGCTTAGTGCTGATAATAATAATTACTTATTGCAACTTGAAGAATTGAAAAAGCAGGTTGCCAATAACCAGGTACAAAAAGATAATAAAGAGTCTGATCAACGCATTGCTAAAGCTCTTATTGCTGCCCAAGAAACCACTGATAGAATGAAAGCGTTAGCTCGTGAAGAGGCTGATCTTATTTTAAAGGAAGCTAAAGAGAATGCTAATGCTATAGTTCATGAAGCTCTTGTTAATGCTCAAAAAACTGAACAAGAATATCAATTACTTAAGAAAGATTATAATGTCTATAAGGCTCAGATTGAAAGTTTAATTAAAGCACAATTAGAGTTGCTTAAAGATAACAATATTGACTTAAAATAATAATATTTCAATATATTAGTTGTCTATTTTTGGTTGATTTCAAAACTAAATTTCAGTTATAAACTCAATATTTTAAGTAAATCTAAAAAAACTAGTAATTTTAGAGG
>CALVPO010000119.1 GCA_944351345.1 uncultured Bacilli bacterium
TAATGCTTCATCTGTTATACTTCCTGTTTTGTTGCCACTTATGCCATTTACTAAAGTTTTATTTTTTTGATTACTTGATAAAATTATAGTTAGTTTATCAAAGTTTGTTTCACTTGATACTCCATAATCAAATGATAGCAAGGCATTAGATGTTGGTGTGAAAGTAATAGTTGTTTTACTTATTGAATTACTTATATTATAATTATTACTTTTTAAGTATTTATTTGTTGTATCTATTTGCCAGTCTCCATTAATTTTTATAATATTTTCATTATTTATGTTGTCAATTGTAGTTGAACCATCAAAGGTATAGTTTGCAGAGAATGTTGATTCACATGTAGTACAATCGTAAGTTAGACTTTTACTACTTATATTTCCTGCTTCATCTTTAAAAAATCCATATATTGTTTTACTGCCATTTTTTTTGGCAAATTCATAAGTTGTTTGATTTTGATAACTTAGCCAATTACAATTTTTGCTGTTGTTCTCTTCAGTTAGACACATATAATCTGCTCCTGTTGAACTAATTTTTATGGTTGCTACGTTTTTGCTTGTTTTTTTAACAGAAATTTCATTGTTAGAAGGTGCTGTTTTATCAACAATTACTTTTTTATTCATACTAGTTATTAAGTTATTATTTTCATCTCTATAGTAAACATAGACTGTTTTTTCGCCTGTTCCTTCTGTTAAATTCCAAGTTTTAGTTTGGGAAAATTCTGTGTAGTCATCACATTTTTTTGTATTACTAATACATATTTGGGCAATATTACTTCCATAAAAGTTTAATGTTACTGTATTGCTATTAGTATAAGATGAGCCATTATTAATAATAAAATCATTAGTGTTTATTATGTAGGGGTCGTCTTTTGTACCAGAACCACTTGTTACTACTATTTTTGATGATAGACTAATAAGTACTCTTAGACCATAGTTTTTATTTTCTCCTGTTTCTATACTTCTTGTTTGAGGGTTCCAATAAACATTTTGATTATTTTGATTTTGAGTAAATAGATAATATCCTCCATTATCTAATATGTCATTACCATAACCACATTCTGATGATATTACTCCTTGGCAATAGTTAGCTTTTATATTTGAGGATGTGGTTGTTAATTTTCTTCCTGTTTTACTTATTTCTTTAGTTATATTATAAAAATCATTATCATTCATACTCCAAGCATCTGTTGATTTCTCATCGCATAATCCATCATTATTATTGTCTTCACAAGTACAGTTTCCATCTACTAAATTTTTATTACAATATTTTAGTGCTCTAGTATCAGCAATTTCTTTACTACTTATACATTCTGGTGAACCAGCACTTATTATTATTGGCTTTTTTGCTTCTCTATTACTGTCATCTACATAAGCTAGACGCCAGCCTGTTGTGTAGTATTTATAATTACTATTAGAACAATATCCATATGTGTAATTACTATTATCTAAATCTTCTCTAGCATTTTGGCCGGTGCAAGAATTTGATGATTCTGTTGGTGTAGTAGGTTCACTTGAAGAAGTTTGGCCGTTAGTTTTACATGTTGTTGTTGTACCTCCTACTTGTCCACCTGTTCCTGTATAAGATACGTAACTACCTATTGGCATTTCACTAAGGAATGGGTTAGATTTAAATGTTAAGTTACATGATACTCCACTTTTTTTATTTTTATTAGTAATGTTTAATTTATAGTTTGTTCTATCCCATGTCACTATTGTATTAGAACTAGAACATTTATAGTCAGTTAAGTAATAATTTCCACTGGTAGGTAGAGTGTCTTCGGCATTTCCGTCTATACTAACTTTTAGATTGTTTCCATTATAGTTTATTGTTTTGGTTGTTAGTTTATCATCTGTTGTTAGAGCTAAACTAGGAATTAATATAACTAAAATAATTATACTTAGTATTAGTAATTTTGTTTTCATTATTTTGCACCTACCTTTTTATCTTTAGTTTTATTTTTCTATAATATATGGGTCATCTTTGGTACCAGTTCCTGATATTACTTTTACATTACTTGATAGTTTTATTAATGGTCTTAGGCCATATGATGTTTTGTTATTATTCGTTGTTGTGATGTGTCTATCTTGCCATAATAGGGCATTACTATTTCCTATTACTTCAGGTGAAGTATTGGAGAATAAATAACTTCCTCCATTGTCTAATAAATCATTGTTATATCCACATTCTTTATTAGAGAATGTTTGATAACATGTATTGGTATTTATATTTGATGAGTCAGATGTTAGTTTTCTTCCAGTTCCACTAATAGATTTGGTGATATTATAGAAGTCTGTATCATTTATGTTCCAAGCATCTGCTGATTTCTCATCACATATTCCATCGCTGTTATTATCAACACAAGTACAGTTACCATCTACTAAATCTTTGTTACAATATTTTAAGGCTTTAGTATTAGATTCTTGAATGTAAGATGTTATATTTTTGCTAAATGACATACATTCTGGTGAACCAGCACTTATAATTACAGCTTGTTTTTCATTTTTTGATGTGTCTATGTAAGCTATTCTCCATCCTGTTGTTGTATATTTATATAAAGAATTGTTACAATATCCATAGCTATTATCATTATCTATATCTTCTCTAGCGTTTTGGCCGGTACAAGAATTTGGTGATTCTGTTTCTTCCTCGGGATTAGATGAAGATGGAGTTCCATTTTGTTGACAGGTAGTTTTTTTATTACCTACTTTGCCACCAGTTCCAGTATATTTTACATAGCTTCCTACTGGCATTTCGCTTACTTTTTGATAATCATAATCATCTACTGATGTAAATGTTAAGGAACAGCTATCTCCTACTTTACTACCACTATTATAAGTTATAGTTTTGCTTATTGGATCCCAACTTAATTCGCTTCCTTTTTGGCAACTTGCACTCATATTATAAGTACCTGTAGTTGGTAAGCTATCACTTTTTTTGCCATCTATTATGATATTATTTATTAATATGTCTACTCCTTCTTGTTCTATAGTTGTTTTTAATCTAGATACAACATTTACTGATATAGTTCCTTTAAATGTTTTGTTCATTAAGTTATTTTGGTCTTCATTGTTATCTAATATATATAATCTTAGTTCAAAATCATTTTTATTAACTGTTTCTAAGATAACATTATTAGCAATTTCAAATCCTTCATTGCTAGTAGCACCTGTAAAACTACCGCTACTAATTGTAATTCCATTATATAATAAATCATACTTAAAATTACTACTTTGTAGTTCTTCATCTATTTCTACATCTATTAAAGAAATATCTACAAGTAGTTTATTTACTAAATCTTTATTATTTAAATCTATACTAAATTTATTTTTCTCTGAATATTCTTCTATTTGAGTCTCACTAATTGGTAAGGCACTTGTTGTATTTATATACATTCCTGTGTGATATATTACTTCTATATCATTGTTGTTAGTAACTACGTCAAAAGTAGTGCTACCATTAGTAAAAGAATACCAGGCGTAACTACTACTTAGCATTATGGCAAACATACAAATAATAAATACTAAGATAACAAATAAGGTCTTCTTAAATTTCATTTATATACTCACCTCTTATTCTTTTACCATACTATATAATAGATGATAACATATTTATTTAAAATATTCAATAAATAAGAAATAGATTTTATTATTTCTGTGATTTCTCAGTAAAAATGTTACATGATTATGTAGTCAATTCTCAGTAAAAATGTTACATACACAAATTATTATAAAATCATTGTTGCGTTAATTATTAGTAAAAATGTTACATTTTTAGGTATTGTAATAAATTATATATTGTATATAATAGAAATGTTATTTGAAGGGCAAGGCAACGCTGAGGAGCGACCTGAGTATCAAATAATGATTAAACGAAAAGGAAGTAAT
>CALVPO010000120.1 GCA_944351345.1 uncultured Bacilli bacterium
GCTATAATGATAATAATAATGGATAAGCTATCTAAATATCCTAGAGAAAATCAAGGATTTGAACAAGAAAAAAATATCTATAAAAAAACAGAAGACAATTTTTTATCTGAACTAAAAACAACTAAGATATCTATATTTAGACAACTTAAGTTATATAAAAAATATAAAAAAATATATATAAATATAAAAACAAATAAACCATCATCTTGTATAAAAATAGGTCTAGTAGGAGAACTATATTCATTAATGGAACCATATTGCAGTAATAATATTGAAAAAAAATTATCACAATATGGTATAGAAGTACATAGATTTACTACTTTAACATATCTATTATTCCAAAAAAAATATCGCCTAAAAAAATTATTAAAAAAAGGCAAAAAATATATAAAATACCATTTAGGAGCAGATGCAACAGAAAGTATAGTTTTATCGCAGATATTAGCAGAAAAAAAATATGATGGTATTGTTCATATAAAAAGTTTTGGTTGTACTCCAGAAATAAATGCAATGCCAATTTTAGAAAAGATAAGTAATGACTATAAAATACCAATTATCTACTTTAGTTTTGATTCTCAAGACAACGAAGTAGGAATAGAAACAAGAATAGAGGCATTTTATGATATGCTTCTTCAAAAAAAAGAAACTAAAAAATACAAAATTAATAATATAAACATATCTTCCAAGAACTATTAAACTTGTTTTTTTTTACGAAAAATTTTAACAATTATTTCATCTAATTAACAAACAAAATTTTGAAAATTAATCAACAACTATTTTGTATCTTAAAAAAGTATGTTATAATATTTAACGAATAAGAAGGTGGATAATATGAATGAAATACTATTTATTTGTATATTAATAATTTCTTTAGTTATTATATATATAACAGAAAAATATCTAGACAAAATAGGCCTTACAGTACTATTTATAGTATCGTGTATATTATCATATATTTTATCATTTAAATTTGCAACTTTATCTACTTTTACTTTTAATTGCAATGCTATAGTATACGTTAATATGTTTACATCTCTATATTTATTATTAGAAAAAAGTGAAAAAAAAGAAGTAAAAAGTATATCAAATCTAAGTCTTATAATAAATATATTTATTGGCTTAATGCTATATCTTATGGCTAGTTATACTCAATCATTAACAGACACTATAGGAATAAATATGACTAATGTATTTATAGAAAATTATAGAATATTAATAGCATTCCCTATCTCTTTATTTATATCCCATAAAATATTAATATTAATTTACGAAAAAGTCAAAAATATATATGATAACTTCTTTATAAGTACTGTAACAACATATTTAGCAGTTGGTCTAATTGAATCAATCATTTACGTATTAATTTCTTATTACAACATACTAGATAATCAAACAATCATAAAAATAGCTCTATCAACATATATGATAAGATTAATAATAACAGTAATATACTCAATATTTTTATTAAAGATAACAAATAAGAAGGTGAAAAAATGAGTAATCTAAACTTATTATATATAGAACTAGCTATTTGTCTAATAACTTTAATAATAGTATACAAACATTCTAAAATAGTAGGACTTTATGCTTATTCTATAGCTTTATTTTCCATATCAAATATCATGTCATTAAAAACAATAACTATCCAAAATTTTGATCTAAACTTAGGAATAATTCCATTCGTAACAGTATTTATAGCATCTAATATCATAATCCAAAAAAAAGGGCCAGAAGAAGTAAAAAAATTTATTTTATTCCTAATAGCTTCTTCTATAATTATTTATCTTTTCTTATATTCAAAAAAGTTATTAATATCAAGTAATATCAATCTTTTTACTAATATCTCCTATGATAACATATTTAATGGAAGTGAAAGAATATATTTTGCTAATATTGTTACTATGCTTTATGCCTTAATATTCAATTATAAACTTTATTATTATTTAAAAAGAATCAAGAATAAAATATGGATTAGTAATTTATTTTCAAGTATTATAATAAATTTTATAACAGCAATTTTATTTCCAATATTAGCATATGCCTTAATTGAAGAACCAATTGATATAATAAAATTAATAATTATAAGATATCTAATAAGTCTAATAGTATCAATAATTGGAACTATCCCAATTTATATAGCAAATAGAATAGAAGTTAAATAAGGAAGTGAAAAAATGAGAACAAGAAAACAAGGTTTAATAAGCGATGAATTAAAACCATTAGTAAGTAAAATATTAAAAGAATCAAGAGAAAAATATAATTATTCATTAGAAGATCTAGCAAAAGCCATTAACTATCAAAAAAATCGTCAAACATTACATAAATATGAAACTGGAAAGCTTAATATTCCTTATGATATTTTATTTGAGATATGCAGAATTTTTAATATAGATAATGATGTTTTTAAAAATGCTCCTATTACTGAAGAAGAACAAAAAATAATAGAAAAAAAAATAATAAAAGAATACGTAAGTAGCTTAAGACAAGATAAAGATTTAACTAAAGAAGAAGAAAAAATAATAAATACTTATAAAAATGCTTATTATGAAGCACAAACTAATAGAAGTGAATTATGCATCAAGATAGTAGATGACTCTATGTCACCAATATATTTAAAAAATGATAAAATATATTTTAAAAAACAAGATGACTATAAAAACGGTGATGATATTGTTATTGCAGTAAAAAATAATACATTATCAGTAAGAAGATTATATCGTTATCCTAAAGGAATAATTCTTCAAGCCCTAAATCCTAAATATCCTACTATAAACGTTAATATAATTTCTAATAATATGATATTAGGAAAAATAACTTCTATATATAGAGAAATAAAATAAAAGCTAAGATTTTAATAATCTTAGCTTTTATCTATTAATTTAAAGCATCTTTTAATTTATTACCAGCTTTGAATGTAGGTGCAATTCTAGCAGAGATTTGAACTGTTTCACCAGTCTGAGGATTACGTCCTGGACGAGCTTTTCTATCTCTAGCAGAAAATGTTCCAAATCCTACTAAAGTAACTTTCTTTTTAGTTTTTAGTCCTTCAACAATACCATCTAGCATAGCTTCTAAAGCTCTACCAGCATCAGCTTTTGTTAAATCAGCATTCTCAGCAATAAATTCAATTAATTCAGCTTTTGTCATTTTTTATACCTCCATAATCTATGTGATAAGCATCATGTATTTTCTATGCTTACACCATAAAGATACCACGAAAAATAATTAAAATCAATACATTTAACTTAAATTATATTATTTAATTCTTATTTTTAACTATAAGTTTTCCAATAATAAAAAAAACAAAAAAAAGCAAAAAAAAGTATTGACATCTACTAGAATAACTGATATAATAAAATCACTTAGATAGAAAGAGTAAGTAATTTTGGTAAAACAATTTACCCTTTGTATATATAGTTGTAAGGTTGATTTAATACTTTATAATTATGTATGTTAAAAAAATTACTTACATTACTTTCAGTAGGTAGAAAAAGTTATGGAAAACATAATTCTTATCTCCACTAAGTAAAACAATTGTTTTTAAGAAAGAAAACTTAAATGATAAGAAATTGAGATAAGCACTGATAATGTTTATTAAAAGTTATTAATAATTGTATTATTTATTAGCATTTTTGTTAATAGATAATACAGATTATTAAGAAAACTATTCAATTTTTTTCTAAACTCAAACCAATTAGTTTTATCAGGACTGATTGGTTTTTGTACGTTAGAAAATAAAAATAAACATTCTCATGCTTATTTTTCTATATAAAATTTTGGTTCTTCGACATTAAAGGGTGCTGAGTAAATTTTCAGCATTCTTTTTTTTCAGGTCTAAAAAGATTAGTAATAATT
>CALVPO010000121.1 GCA_944351345.1 uncultured Bacilli bacterium
AACGACTAGAATTCAAAATTTTACCATCTTTAATTAAAATTCCATCAGGAACGCCACCACTATTTAAAGTAGTATCATCAACAAAACCACCACCATTAATAGCAACACTAGCTCCTTCTCTCTTAGCCATATCAATTAAATACTCGCCACTAGTACCTAATTTTTTACTAGTAACAAGTTTTATTTTAGCAGGATTATATACTGCAACTAAATAACCAGAATATCCATCTCCCTTAATTTCAATCATTTTATATTCTTCATCACTATCATGTTCTAAAATTTCTTTTTCATATTTATCTTTATATACTTTAGTATTCATCTTGTTAGTATCAATAAGTAAAGTATTAGTACTTTCAGGTGATTCAATTAATCTATTCTTAGACATTACTTCTCTAATGGTATCATCACTATAAAAAAAAGTTGCCAAATATTGGTGATTCATAGTCGTCATAGCAGTAGTTATTAACCAAATTCTAACTTTATCAAAGGGACCATATAACAAAAAAACTCCACCTAACATAAAAGTTATAAAAAAAGATATTAATATAATTACTATTTTATTAAATTTTCCGATAGATATTTTTTTAATTTTCTCCATTATCTTCCATTCCTCTATATTCACCATCATTATTATAATCAATATAATTATCTATAACACTAGATTTAAAATTAGATAATTCTTCTCCAGTCTCACTATTATAAGTATTAACAAATTTGTTAAAATTATTTATATCACCAATATAGACATTTACAATTTCTTCATAAGAAGATTTATAGCTATTGCAAATATCGTTAATCTCACTATTAGCAAATAAACTATCACCACAATTATTTTTTATAGTATCTATGTTATTACTAATATTTAAAATAATCTTATCATATTCTTCAAAATTACTAATTAAGTCATTATATTTAGCTAAAAAACTATCTTTATAATAAGAAGATAAATTATCACTGATTAAACCTCTATATTTGTTGTACTCTCTAACATTATTTTCTAATTCTTGATAACTACTATTTATTAGTGAAATAGTTTCTTCAGTCATAGCTTTTTCTTTATTCAAGTCAATAATAAATTTAATTATACCACCAATTATTAAAATTATTATAATTATTAAAATAACACTTATCCATCTTTTATTCATAAACTTCCTACTTTCTTATATTATATAGATAGTATAACACAAAAAAGATACAAAAAAAGACTGAAAAATTATTTCAATCTACTAACTTATTAAATTATACAGCAGTATCAACTGATTCAGTAACTTTCTCACCCTTATAAAAACCACATTTAGGACACATCCTATGAGGCCTAATCATTTCACCACAATTAGAACATTTTACTAAACCATTAGCTTTAATTTTATAATGAGTTCTTCTCATTCTTTTACTAGTTTTACTTACTTTTCTAAATGGAACAGCCATATTTTCACTCCTTCCTTTACTTGAACCTTGATGCTAATTCATCAAATGGTGATTTTTTTTCTTTTTGTAATTCGTCTTCAGTAACAAATCGCCATCCACTTCCTTTTAGTGTTAAATTTTTATTTTTTTCATTAACAACTTTAGAGGGAATTTCTAACAATATATTTTGCCATAAAAAATCACTAATATCAAGCTTATTTTTAATAATTCTTAAATTACTTAGTTTATCACAATTATTTTCATTAAAATCTTCTAAAATGTCTATATTAAATTTATATAGAAAATCTTCTAATGTTATATCATCAGGTAAAACCATTATTCCAATCAATTTACCAGATATTCTAAAGTCGTCATTACATAACTTAGTTATTTTACCAATAAAATGTACATCTTTTAGTTTTTTTATAGATGTTTTAGATAATCTATCATCATCATATGCAACATCAATATCTATATCTAATTCATCTAAACTACTAGTAATTAATTTTGTTAAATCTATTTTCATAACATCACCCTATACAAAAAAGAAAAAATTATTTTCTAGAAACATACTTACCATCTTTAGTAGAAACAATTATTTCTTCTCCCTCTTCTATAAATAGGGGAACACGAACTAACATACCAGTCTCTATTGTAGCATCTTTAGTAGCATTAGTAGCAGTATTTCCTTTAGTAGCAGGCTCTGTTTTAGTAATTTTATAAGTAATTTTTTCAGGTAATTCTATCCCTAACATTTCACTTTCATAAAAAGTTATATATACTTCTAAGCCATCTTTTAAATACTTAGATTCGTTTTTAATCTGACTTTCATCTAAATCAATTTGCTCATAAGTTTCCATATTCATAAAACTATAGGTAGAACCTGTGCTGTATAAAAATTGCATTAATTGTTTGTTAATATGAGCAGTAGGAACTTTAGTACCAGCTCCAAATGAATATTCAGCAATAGAACCCGTTCTTAGATTCTTAAGCTTTGCTTTAACTATAGCAGCTCCTTTACCTGGTTTAACATGTTGATAATCAATTACAACATAAATATTACCCTCATAACTTATAGTCATACCAGTCTTGAAGTCATTAACATTAACCATACTATCACTTCCTAGCTATTATTTATTATCCTTAATCTCATTATGTACAGTAGTCTTACGACATTTTGGACAATATTTATTTAATTTTAACTTATCAGTCGTATTCACTGTATTTTTACTTTCTCTATAATTCTTATTTTTACATTCACTACAAGCTAATGTAACTAATACTCTATTTTCTCCTTTTTTAGCCATAATGCACCTCCTTTTAAACACGCACGGACTTATTATAACATACTATTTATAAAATTCAAAGTATTTATTAACAATTTCTGAAGATAATCTTCTATTTATACTACTAGTAGTTTCAGCGTTTGCTGTAGCAACATCAGGGCTTATAACAACAATACTCATTTTTGGATCAGTATATGGAGCATAACCTACAAAACTAGTAGAAATAGTTTCTGTATCGACCATATCATCTCCATCGGTGTCAATAAAGCTCTGACTAGTACCAGTTTTACCTGCTCCTATATCTCTATAGTTTCCCATATAGCCAGTACCTAGTCCATATTCAACAACAGCTCTAAATCCTTCTCTGACTCTAGCCATATATTTGGCATCAACGTCAACAGTCCCTAATTTAACAGCTTCTTGAGTATATATTTTTTCTCCAAATTTATCCTTATTATTATTAGGAGCTTTATAAACTTCTTTTAATAGATAAGGTTGATACCTAGTACCACTATTAGCTATAGTATTAATATATTGCATTATTTGTATAGGTGTATAAGTATCATATTGACCTATTGAAAAATCAAGTAAATGTCCCGGCATTTTGGAGCTGCCAGAATATCCTAAGCTCTCAGAAGGTAGATCAATTCCTGTCTTAACTCCCAGACCAAATGATGCATACATCTGTCTATATTTATCAAATGCAGAATCATCAAGAGAAAGTGGTTGATTATAGGCATAAGTACCATTACCAACTTTAATTGCAATTTTATACTGATAAACATTAGAAGAATAAGCTAAAGCATTAATATCATTAATGTAACCTAGAGTTCTCCAAGAACACTTCTCAGGGGTACTTTTGATTTTTATGCATTCATCAACCTGATACTCACCAATATCTATAGCTCCATACTTATAGCCTACTAGCATTGAGGCACCTTTAACAATAGAACCTGGAGTAACAGAAGTAGTTATAATACCTGGAGTATAATCAGATATATAATATTTACCATTAGCATCTCTTTTAGCTTGCTTACCTGCCATTGCTAAAATCTCTCCAGACTTGGGATTGGCAACCATTGCAAAACTTCTATCATAATATTGAGTATTAACTTCATTTTTAGTTTTTAAGACTTCA
>CALVPO010000122.1 GCA_944351345.1 uncultured Bacilli bacterium
TATTACATTAGTATACTCTCCTAGAGAAACTTTTTTTATATTGGCTGTATTTTTTTTTGTTATTAAAGCTGTATAACCTAGAGATAATTTGTTATAAAATTGATACCATGATACTTGATTTAGATATTGCCATATATAATAAAAGCAACTTAATATAACTATAATTATAATATATGAATAAGTTATTGAAAACTCGCCAGCACTTAATTTATTTATAGTATCACTCCAAAATACTGGTATTATTAAGAGAAGTCCTCTAATAAATATAGCTGTTACTATTTTATAGATAAATTCTTTATATGAATCTTTGATTACTAGCATAGTATAATTATCTTTATCCATAATATTCACCTATATTTATTATGAATATTTTAATTGTTTTTATGTAAAATTTATAATAATTAATTTAGTAATTACTAGTTAAAAGGCTGCTGTTACACCAGTTCCATTTGATGAAGTAAACTCTATTTTTCCATAGAAAGTATTTCCTTCATCTATTTGATCTGTATTTGTTTCATTGAACCAAATTATCATATAATAATCGTTTTCATCATTGGTTCCTAAGATGTTGTCTTGAGTAAATTTTATTGGTGTTGAGGATGCTATATTATCTTCGTTAGTTCCTAGAATAGAATTGCTATTATTTTCTGTATCAACTGATGTTATTAGTTTCCAACTTAAGTTTGGCATATTTGTTTTAGAATCTTGGGTTAGAGATGTGTTACTATAAAATGATACTTCACCATCTACTACTTCTGTTGCGGTTCCCCCATTATTTTTTATATTAATTTTATATACTTGACAGACAATATTACTATTAGCATCAACACAACCTTGTTTTAGAGCACTTGCCAAGGGAGAGTTATTATCACCTGATGTTGATTTTTGAGGAACCATTACTCCAGTACTAGTTTTTTTAGGCAGAAGCATTTCTACACTTAATTCAAGATTTACTGTTGCAGCTTCACCTGTTATTGTAAGATTATCTGATTCACTAAAGAAAAAGTAAGCATAAGTTCCACCTAGTACACTAAAGAATGTAGTTAATATAATAATAACGCTAGTTTTGTTAGTTATTTTTTTTATATCAATTTTCTTTTTCATACTAACCTCCATTTTGATTATTATCTGCTATTATTGATGCTGCTATACTTCCCTTTATTTCTCCTCCACTTCCCATAGAGAATGTTATTACTGAACTAAAGTCTCCTAAATCAGTTTCATTTTGACTCTCATCTAGATTTGTTAGCCATATTAAAAGAATAAGATTAGTTTCAGTTGTGTTAGTAACTTCGTAATGGTCTCCTAGTGATAGATTAATTCCATCGCCTACTGGAGTTTGATTTGTAGATATGCAATAGTTTTTTTCATTTATGGTAGCACAATTATCCTCATCATATTCTTCTTGTTCTGCTAGTACCATATAACTTAAATTAGTTATATTTTCTAAAGTGACATCCATTGTTCCTGAGATAAAGTTTGTATTTTCATCATAACCATTTATATTAATTGTGTATGCGGAACAAGCACCACGGTCATACTTATCACGGCAACCATTTTTTAGAGCTGTTAGGGCATCACTATTATCCATAGGTATAAATCTAAAATCACTATATAGAGGATTAATTTGCATTTTTATATTATACCCTGTAGATTTTGTATTTACACTATTACTAGGGCTTGTTGCGGTTGCAGTCCAATAAGCGTAAGTAGAGCCAATTACACTTACTCCTAGAACTGCAATGAATAGAATTAAATATATATTTTTTTTCATGATATCACTCTCTATCTTAATTTATATGATATCAAAAAAACTTATAAATTGCAATATAATTTGATATTTTAATTTTTTACATAATATAAAAAAGATTATTTTAAATACAAGAAATAATCTTTTATAATTCTTCACTTAAATGATTGGATAGACTTGTTATATTAAGTCCTTTTCCCCTTATATAATCTATTATAATTCCTAATTCAACAGAAGAATCATTATTCATTTCCATTAATATTATACTACCTGGCTCTAATTTTTTCTTTATTTCATTATAAGGATCACTTTTTACTATGATGTTTGGTTTAATAGTATAAAGATTATTTTCGCTACATAATTTTGTTATATTTTTATCTTTAGTTTTAGTAATACAATATATAGCTTCATTATCAGTTATTCTACTTAGTAGGTTGTTGGCAAAAATTAGGTTATCTGGTGTATATTCTCCAGAGGAGCCATAATTATAGAATTCTCTATTGGACATTTTAGTAATTAGAGTTGAATTATTAACTAAATATTCATAAGTTACAAGATAATTAATAACTACTTCTTTACTAGTTGCTATATTTTCTATTCTTTCTAAATATTTATCATTTTCTAAGATGAATATTATACTTACCATATTTTTTTTACTATTACCACCTACTATAAATTTATCTTTATTATTAGTAATACTTATTTTGGGTGTTATTTTATCATATTGTATTAGTTCTTTATCAAATATTCCTTTTTCATGCATTTTTTTATAACTTTTTTCAATATTTATACTTTTTCCATTTAAACCAGGAATTATAGTATTTCCCTTTATTGTTCCGTTTATGGCTTCTATTTTATACTCATCTTTTACATTTTCTAATTCTATCATTAACGAATCATTTTCTCTTATGACATCTACTACTTTATCTGTATAAAAAAAACTAAATATAATTAGTGCAATTAGACCTGTTAGTTTAACAATTTTCTTCACATCATCACCTACAATAAATAATATGAATTTGCTTATTTATTATGTGTAAGTATGTTATTATCTTCAAAAAAACTATAATAATTATTAGTACCTATTATTATGTGGTCTATTAGGTATATGGCATGTATATCTGATATTGTTTTTAAATTTTTAGTAATTATTATATCTTCTTTACTAGGAGTAGCATCGCCACTTGGGTGATTGTGAATACATATTATATAACTTGCTGATAATAGATAGGCATGCTTAAATATTTCTCTAGGATGGGCTATAGAAGAATTTATGCTACCTATAAATAATCTTTTTTTATCTATATATTTCTTTTTATTATCTAGATATAATACATAGAATTCTTCTTGTTTTTTATCTTTAAATAAATAATTAAACTAAGTTATTATTGTTTTTGGATTAATACAATTAATCATATTTTTTATAGACTCTTCTTCATTCATTCTCTTAGCTAGTTCTATTATGGCTAAGATTTCTATAGCTTTTACTCTACCTATTCCTTCTATACTTGTTAGAGTATTTAGAGTCATATCTTTTAGATTATTAATTCCATTACAAGATTTTAATAAATTTAAGCTAACTTCTTTTACAGAATATTTTTTAGTTCCTGTTTTTAATATTATCATTAATAATTCTTCGTTACTGAGGCTTTCACTTCCATATATAACTAATCTTTCTCTTGGTCTTTCAGTAATTGGTATATCTTTAAATTTAATTAATATCACTTCCTTATAGTAATTTACTATTATAAGTACTCAACCGACAATTTAATATTAACATGTTCTACGTTTAGGAAGCAATATTTTTATATTAATTATTATATTTATATAATTGAGTAGAGTAAATAATTGATGATGTATCATCTAGCGTTTTTTAATTTTACACCCCGTCTTTCTTTTAATATTTTAATTATACTTTATCTGATAAGGAGAACTAACATTCCCATTTCCACTAGTTATTTCAGTATTTGGTTTTAGATTTATTACTGGTCTTATACCATGTGTTACAGATACACTATTAGAAGG
>CALVPO010000123.1 GCA_944351345.1 uncultured Bacilli bacterium
TTATGAATCTTTAGGAATGTCTGTAAAAAATATGAAATTGGAACAAGTATTAAATAAAAATTATGTTGAAAATGTTATTGTAAAAGATAGCAAAATCAACATTACTTATAAAGTTGGTGAAGATAAATGAAAAATAATGTAATTATTACAGGTGGCTATACACTTAGCCAAGAGTAAGGAGACAATCAAAATGGAACATATAATGAAGCTATATGAATCAGACTTTGATAATTTAAAATCAGGAAAGAAAAAAAGAGAATATCGTCTTAATGATGATAAAAGAAAATTAGTAAGAATTGGAGATACCATTAGATTTTTAAAGTTACCTAATTTAGATGAAGAATTTGTAGTAGATGTTAAGAATATTGAAACTTTTGATAATTGGTATGATTGCTATTCAAAGTATTATGATGAAGATTTTAAAAGTAGGTATGACAGTGTTGATGCTGTTGTGCAGGATACTTATGATGGAGGGTATTATACAAAAGAAGAATCAGAAAAAAACGGTTGTGTTATATTTTCAATAAAAAAACATAGAATCGCTCACCTTAATTCAACTGCTTGCTACTTGAAAAAAGATAACAAAGTTTTAATGATTAAATTCACTAAAAAGTGGGGGCACGTTTATGCTCCTCCTGGTGGTAAATTTGAAGAAGGAGAAACCCCATTAGATTGTATAATGAGAGAATTTTATGAAGAAACTGGATTAACATTAATTAATCCAAGATTACAGGGTATGTCTTATTGGAAAGATGAGTCTGAAGGTATTATATTTGTATATACCGCTGAAGATTTTGAAGGTGATTTAACTACTGTTTCTGAAGAAGGTACTTTAGAGTGGATAAAATTAGAAGATTTAGAAAATATTCCTCAATTTGATCAAAATCAAAAATTTACACCATATCTATTTAAAGATGAATTATTTGAGGGAAAATTTTTGTTAAATAGTAAGTGTAGGATTTTGAAACACGAGATAAGAAAAATATAGAAATTTTAGGAGCAAGAAATGAAAATAATAACAGTATGTGGAAGTTTAAGATTTATAAAAGAAATATGGAAATAACAGAGAAAATGGAATTACAAGGTAATTGTATGTTAGTTCCTATATACAATCCTTCAAAATCTAGTAAAGATGATTTTACAGAAGAAGAAACATTAACACTTGAAAAAATACATAAAGAGAGAATAAAATTAGCTGATGCTATTTTAGTGGTAAATGTAGATGGATATATTGGAAATAGTACTAAAAATGAAATTGAATTTGCTAAATCTTTAGATAAAGATATAATCTATTACACAGATTTGATAAAGTAAGAACGTCTGGTAAAAGTCAATAGGTAATTTTAAATAAATTGGCAGATATTTTGAATAGTTTACTGCCTTATCAAATAAATTATTCCACGTCAAAAAGGTTTTAGTTTCGATTAAAACAATTGTTCGCTATTTGGATTTTGAACCGAGTCAATTGGTTTGTAGTATTGATTTTTTCGCAGCAATCCAAAAATCAATCTTTCAAGTTTACGAGCAGATAAAACGAGTGCACGTTTATGTAACTAATTATAAATTTGATATAAAGGTTGTTAATTGTCTACAAAAATACAGATTGATACACCTTAAAAAAAGAGAGAACGAGTATAATTTTTGGACTTATGAAGAATTTAATAGATTTATAAAAGTTGTTAATAATGATTTTGACAAACTTATTTTTACTTTCCTATATTATACGGGACTTAGAATTGGAGAATTTTCCGCACTTAATTGGAATGATATTAATTTTAAAAATAAAACATTATCAATTAATAAAAGTTTATCTAAAGATATAAGTGGAAAACCATATACAATAGTAAGCCCTAAAACAAAAAATTCTATAAGAGTAATAGATTTAGATGATAATTTAATTAAAATGTTAAAAGAACATTACAATAAAGAAAAAAATGTATATGGTTTTAATAAAGAGATGTTTATATTTGGTAATGTTAAGTATACTAACAAAAAATATGTTAGTAGCCATATAGAAAAATATTTAAAGAAAGCAAATGTAAAAAGAATAACACCACACGGTTTAGACACTCACATGCAAGTTTATTAATTAATTTAGGACTTGACTTTAAAGATGTAGCAGAAAGATTAGGAGATACTGTAGAAATGGTACAAAGTACTTATTATCATATGTTTCCAGAAAAAAAGAGCAATACAGTGAATGCTCTTAATAAATTAAATAAAAAATAGTACCTAAATAGTACCTAAAACCATTTATCTATAATAAAACCCTTGATTTACAAGGGTTGACATCATAATGGAGCGAATAACATACAAGTTACGAACTTTATTCTCTTTCTACAAATATTATATTATATTTTTTTTGCAAGTTCAATTATTATTGATTATTTTTTATATTTTGTTGTATTTCATCTGCAAGTGGTAATAATTCATCAAGGTATAGATTTATAGTATATATAGCAATATAATAATCTAATGAAAAATAAATTGTGAAAAACTCAAGATTAACTTGATTAAGTATTATTGCTATATTTTGACACGGTAAAGATAGTCCATAATCAGAAGGTCCATACAATAATACATTATTATTAATTAAACCTATTTTATCAATATTTCCCTTATAATTGCTGTGAATAAAATAACATGATGATTTATAATATGGATGATGCTTAGTGTTTTTTAAATTCGATTCTAAATCATATAATGTAGGATTGCACTTATTTAAAATTTTTGAAGCCCACCCAAATTCTCTTTTAAATGATTTTCCATATTTTTTAATAATAGATTTGTAATTATCTTTCATTTTTTTAAATGCCCTATCAGTGTATCTTTGTTTTGTCATAGGTTGATTTCTATATTCTTTTTCTTCTTTATAATTATCGACAAGTATATGATCAATATATCTTTGTACTAAATCTTTATCGCTTGCGTTCTTTTTTAGAAAAGATGCTACTATAGTTAATTCGTACATAGTTCTCCAAATTTTTGTGGCTCCTTCTGAATATCCATTTTTTAGTAATAGTAAAGATTCTTTAAAACATAAGACAACTCTTGCATGAATACTTCTTATAGCATGATATAGTAAATTTTTTTCTTTAGCGGCTTGATCATTAAATTCTTTTGAATATGATTCCATTGTTTCTTGAGTTATTTCTAATATACTGTCTAAAATATTAAAAACTTTTCCCCAGACAGATTTTATATGATCCAAATTTTCTTTTTCAAAAAAATCATTCTCTTTTAATAAAGTATTTATATTATTATCCAAATCTTTTTTTATGTCTTTCGACATTTTTTTAATGACAAATTCATATGTTTTAATTAATTTATCATTTCTTTCTTCTTCATTCTCTATTCCGCTGAAATTTTCTATTATTAATTTATTTATTTTAGTATTAAAATCACTCAAGTTTATTTCACCTGCTTTTTCAATATTACTTTAATAAAACCCAATTTTCATTTTCCATATCTTCTGTATATTCCGTATTGCATAAATATAATGAATCGTTTTTATCATAATCTCTAACAAATCCCCAATTTACATTATACTTTTTAGCATATTCTTTTAATGCTTCAAACTTATTTTCTACTTTAATATCAATATTTTTAGATTCACCTTCAGCATTTTCTCCACCTTTTGTTTCAATAATCCAAATTTTATTATCTTTATCACAAACTATGAAATCAGGGTAGAAGTGCCACTTATGATTTACTGCATCTACATAAACTATTGAAAAATAGTCACTAGA
>CALVPO010000124.1 GCA_944351345.1 uncultured Bacilli bacterium
TTAACACCTACCTTTTTTTTTACCTTATTTTACTTTTTAAAATTAAAAAAAAAAAAAAAAAAAAAAAAAAGCGATTTTTTAACTAATAAGTAACCACTTTTTTTGTAACTATTCACTCACACACTAGTAAGAAATAATTTAATAACCAATCTATTATATTAACAACTTTTATTCCATTATAATCTTTATTTATTGACTTATCCATAGTTAATATTATCTTTTCATAATTATCAGCGATACTTTCTAAACTTCTAAGTTCATGCCTCTTAACTTCTTCGTTTAATAAAGACTTAGTAACTTAATAAAATTTTATATCATTTGGATTTTCAGCCACAAAATTAATTTCATAATCATTAGGCTTTTCAATTCTTCTAACTCCAGTTATTGCTTTTATAAATTCAGTATCTTTTGCACCAATCAGTTTTTTTAAATAATTGTCCCTTATTATCATTTTTATCACCAAATACATAATAACCACAAAAAATTCAAATTGTAAAATTTTGCAAATGTACTTGCAAAACTTATTTTTTTGACATTTTTTGCAAGTACAATTTTTAATAAAATATATCTCACATAATTATTACAATTTTATTATTAATAAGGCGTATCTTTCATCGTGAATAAATGTTCAGGACTAAGAAGATGCGGCTTTCTTAAAGTTAATAACGTATCATGATTCTTCGTAACTATCTCTGGAGTTCTCGCATAACGTCCATTTATAGTATCAACAACAGGCATGGGTATTATCAATTTTTGATGTTTTCTATTTACATTTTGAACTCTCATTCTTTTTTCATTTATAACATGAAGTGGATTAGATACAACGCCATCTATTTTACATATATCATCTAAATCACAATAACCATATTTTTCTATCAAAGAAGATGTAATAAAAGAATAAAAAAGTTCATAATCTTTTTTATATTTAAAAGTATTAATATCTTTTAAAATATTTTCACTTAATTTACCACTACCCAATAACTCACTAACACCATCACCTAACTTTTTTATATTATAATTAATTCTATTAAAAGTTACAAAATCTAAAATCTTCTTTTTTAACCTCATAGATACATAAGTGCTAATTTTTTTATAAATATCTACTAAGTCTCTTTCATCACATAATTCTTTTATTTCATTTAAATCAATATTGTTATTAGCACAAAAATTAGCACAATAATCCTTATAACCCTCAATATCATCAAGCATAATAAATAAAGTCATCCTTCCACAAAGATAATAATCAGAATCTACATGTAAACTATCTTTATTAGAAACAAAACCATATCTTTTTTCTATTCCCATAATCCTCTTTATATCTTTATCATTTCCTCCAGCATTAATAATTCTATTAATAGTATCTTGCAAAGATAATAAAATAGTAGAATTATCCTCAATAATGCAATAATATTTTCTTTTGTTATCTATTATATATTCTGCAATAGTTTCATTATTTTTAAAATTTACCAAATTTTCAATATTAATTTTTTCTTTATCATTCATATTATTTCCTCTTTCTTTCTAGATTATAATTTTATTAACAACATCTATAAAATATTACAAGATCTCCCTTGTTATTAACAATATATAAAAAATATCTACTTTTGTCAATATGTTTTTAATACTTTATTAAAAAGAACAATTTATAAATACAAAGATAGAAAAAAATATTCATGATTAATTCTATCTTTTATTATAAAAAATTAATTATCTTCATTACTACTATTAGTATTACTACTTACATTATTACCATCAGTTGCATCATTACTACCATTATTATCTTGATTATTAGTAGTATCAGTAGTAGTTTCCTGATTACTATCAACACTATTCTGATTATTATTAGATTCTGTATTAGAAGTATCACTACTACTATTATTAACAGCCCCTCTATCTTTCCGAACTTCTACATAATCACCAGAATCCAAATAAATAGTACCGATCTTATTTTCAAGCTTATCTTTAATATCATTATATTTATTTATCTTATTTATCTTAGTTAAAGTAATATAAACTAAATTACCATCATCCATATATAATAAAAATCTCATATTATCAACATCTACAGGAATATATTCTATCTGAGATATTTGTCTTAAAACATTATTATTTATCTTAGAAAATTTTTTTACAAAATCATTAAATACCTCATCACTAACACTATTACATAAAACAGGAACATCAGACAATCCATAATCATTAGAAACAATATCCCCACTAGATAAAATAACCTGAGTATCATTATTAATTAAAGCAACAACCTTATATTCCTTAATCTTTATCTCTATCTTATTACCAAATTGTTTATTAACATCAACATCTTCAATATAATTATTATTACTTAAATTATTCTCTATTTCTTTAGAGGATGTACGAAGAAAAGAAGGATAATCATCTACTTTAGCCCAATCTATCACCTCAGCATCAGATAAAATATTATTACCAGTAATATAAATATTATTAATAGGTAATTGTAATATATAATAAATAACTCCAACAAATATTAATATTATTGCCAGTAATATTAATATATTTTTCACCTTAAATTTTAATTTCCTCTTTTTCTTCTTTTCAGCCACCATAATCACCTAATCTATAATTATTTGCTCTAGTATTAAATCTATATTATATTTATCTTTAACACTATTTCTTATTTTATTTATTAATAAAACTATATCTCTACCTGTTGCTCCATCATAATTAATAATAAAATTAGCATGTTTAAGACTTACCATAGCCCCGCCTAACTTATAACCCTTAAATCCACAATCTTCTATTAACTTACCAGCATAATTACCTTCTGGATTTCTAAAAACAGAACCAGCTGATGGATAATTTAAAGGCTGAGACTCCATTCTTCTAACTCTTCTATCCTTAATTAATTCTAATATTTCTTCTTTATTTCCATGAGAAAGTATAATCTTACAAGAAAGAATTATATAATCTTTATTATATTTAAAAAAAGATTCTCTATAATTAAACTCTAACTCTTCACCAGTCATAGTAATTATTTCATTATCAGGAGTAAGAACCATAACGGATTCAACAACTTCTGCTAAAGAATGATTATAAGCACCAGCATTCATAGCAACACTAGCTCCAACACAACCAGGAATACCACTAGCAAACTCTAAACCACTAAGTCCTAATAAAGCTACCTCATTAGCAAGCTTTATTAATGAATATCCAGCACCTACTTCTATAACATTATCATTTATAGAAATACTATTAAATCTATCTAATCTAATTATAACTCCATCATAATATTCAAAATTAAATATTACATTACTCCCATTACCTAGTACTAAAAACTTACAATTATTACTTTTAAGATAACTAATTAACCTTATTAACTCTACACTATCTTTAGGAAAAACTAAATACTTAGCCTTAGCATCTATCTTATAAGTATTATATTTTTTCAAAGAAACATCTTCATAACACTCAATTCCACTAGTATCAATAAAATTTTTTATCATCCAGTATCATTTCTTTCAATATATTATATATCCTACTAGAAGAATCAGTTATACCCAATTTAGAAATATTAGTCTTTATTTTATTATATTCATCCTCATTATCTAAAATATCATCAACAGTCTTTATAAAATTATTCTTAGTTAAATTATTCTCTTCTAATATTAAAGCAGCATCTTTTTTTACTAAATCCATGGCATTCTTATATTGATGATTATTAGTAACA
>CALVPO010000125.1 GCA_944351345.1 uncultured Bacilli bacterium
ATAACTAAAGTAACAACTAAAAATACAGCAACTGCATATATAACTCTCTTTATTAAAGTACCTTGAGCTTTTTTCATCTCATCTTCTTTACTAGACATAACAGCCTTACCTAAATCAATCATTCCAAATAATATTAATACAAAAGGAATTCCCCATTGAATCAAAGTTATAACACTTTTAACTAACCTAATAACAGGTGCTAAATCAGCACAATAATCCATAATATTTCCTCCTTACATCTATAAACATAGTATAGACTATATTTTTATAAAAGTCAATAAATTATACAAAAATAATTAACACCCTATATTACCAAATTAATCATTATCATAAATTACAAAACTATATGAATTACCAACTATTTTGTTATTAATAGTCACCACTTACTTAATTATTTCCTCTATAATATATTTAGGTCTTTTCTTTGTCTCTAAATAAATTTTAGAAATATATTCTCCTATAATACCTATACATAATACTTGAAAACTACCAAAAAAGCAAATAAAAGCTATAATAGAAGCCCAACCACTAATATACTGAGCTCCAGTAAAATATCCTATAACAACATAAATTAAATAAACAATACTAAAAAAAGAAAAAACAAAACCAATGTTAATAATTATACGAATAGGCTTCACACTAAAAGAAGTAATTCCATCTAAAGCAAGACCAAACATTTTTCTTAAATTATATTTACTAATACCAGCCTTTCTTTCCTTTCTTTTATAATAAACTTTACTACTTTTAAACCCAAGCATAGGAATAATTCCTCTTAAAAACAAATTACTTTCTTCATACTTAGAAAGTTCTTCTAAACATCTCTTACTCATTAACCTATAATCTGCATGATTATAAATAATTTCTACTCCTAAAAACTTCATAAATTTATAAAATAATAAAGCACTATTTCTTTTAAAATAAGTATCACTATCACGATTATTTCTAACACCATATACAATTTCATTACCTTTATAATACTCATCAATCATTTTTTCAATAGCATCTATATCATCTTGTAAATCAGCATCCATACTAATTACCATATCAGCATAATTTTTAGAGTACATAACTCCTGCATACATAGCATTTTGATGTCCGCAATTTCTAGACAATTTAATAACTTCCAAATATTTATTTTTAATAGTTATTTTTTTTAAAATTTCTAACGTTCTATCAATACTTCCATCATCTACTACAACAATCTTACTACTTTTATCAATCTTTTTATTCTTAATCAAATATTTCAATTGCTCAGTAACTAAATTAACACTGCTTTCAATAATCTCTTCCTCATTATAAGCAGGCATTACAATATATAATATATCATTCATCCAAAACATCTCCATAAACATTATTAGCCTTAGTATAAAATAACATAATAAATTTTACAATAAATTTAGGCCAAACCTTACTAAACATTATTACATCTTCATAATACCTTATGTTACTCTTAATAAAAGATACAGTAGTAGAACCATTATGAATTCTAAAAGATATTAATTTTTTAGGAATATACCCCAATCTTCCATCCTTCTTAGCCAATTTCAAAAAAGTATCCCAATCTAAAGAAAATTTTAAATTTGATGTAAAAATATCCTTATCTCCCAACAATAATCTATTATAAGTAACAGAAGGACAATTAATACTATTACCAAAAGCAAGCGACAACACCTTAAAAAATTTTATTTTATTAAATAATGAAAATCTAAGAAAAAATTTCAAAAAAGCTTTAATTTTACAATTTAAATCACAATAATATTTACCCTTTTTTAATATATAGTAATCAGTACAAACAAAAGAAGAATCAGAATGTTTAGTAAAGTATTTCATGATATATTTTAAATAATACTTATCATAAACATCATCTTGATGAACAATAGTAACTAAATCACTCTTAGCTTTATTATACCCAAAATTCCAATCGTCTTGAATATCACTTTTTCCCTTTCTAACATATAACTTAATATTATACTTAGAACAAATACTTCTAATAAAAGAATTATCAGTAGAAGTAACCATAATTATTTTTGAAGATTGAACTTGATTTTTCAAAGACAAAACACAATCTTCCAAATATTTACATTCTTTATAAGCACATATAACAAAAGTATGAGAAAACTTCTTTATCATAAACATCACCTAATAAAATAAAAAATTAAATATAGCAAAAACTTAATACTTAATGTATAATATATTTATACATTAATTAAGGAGTAAAAAACATGAAAAAAATAACAATTATAACAATTATGTTATTTATAATAATAACAATATTTACATCACCAATACATAGATATGATGAAATATGGAATTTCAGTTATGCTAATAATATTTCTAAAGGATTATTACCATATAAAGATTTTAACATAATAACAACACCACTAGCAGCTTTTATAAACAGCATACCATTAAATTTATTTGGTAATAAATTATACATACATAGAATAACATATATAGTATTATTTATTACATATATATACATTATAACAAAAATACTAAAATTATTAAATACAAATTCAGCAAAAACTAATATCTATTTATTAATATTAACATACTTTCTAATAAATTTTACATACAATGATTATAACTTTCTTAATTTAATATTGAGTACAATAATCATATACCTTGAATTAAAAAATAAAAAGCTAGAAAAAAAATATGATATATTAATTGGAATTACTTGTAGTTTAATACTACTAACTAAGCAAACTACTGGCATATTTTATGCATTTATTTCAATATTAATTCCCATAATAATAAATAAAAATATAAAAAGAGCAATTATAAGATTAATAAGTATAACACCAAGCATAATAATATTTTTATTATTCCTTCTAAAAAATAATATATTAAATGATTTTATTGATCTAACAATACTAGGACTTAAAACATTTAAAAAAACAGGCACTGAATACAGCTTTAACATATACAACTCAACTATATTAATAATAATTATATCAATCATCATATATTTAATAAAAAATATAAGAAAAGAAAAAAGAAATTACAACAATCTTATAATATTACTATATTCACTAATATCATTATCATTAAATTATCCACTATTAGATTTTACACATTTTATAATAAGTATTGTACCAACAAGTATATACTTCATTAATAATAATAAATTCAAATTAAAAATCAATACAAAAGCAATAACAATAACATTTATAATAATATTAAACTTTATAAATATAAAAAATATAATTGAATATAAAAATAAAATAACAATTAATCATGAATTTAGTACATATCAATATTTAATCTTACCTCTAAATGATTTAAAAGAAATTACAGATTTCATAAAAAATAATAAATCTAAAGTATATATATTAGACAAAAATGCCATTATATATACAACAGCAATAAATATATATAATAAATATTTTGATATGCCATTACCTGGAAATATAGGAAGTGATGGCGAAAACAAAATGATAAAAACATTAAAAAAAGAAAAAAATATTCTTTTAATATACGATATTAATAATATTAAAACAGATCTACCAAAATTATATAAATATATAAATAAAAATTATAAAAAAACAGATAAAATTGATGCTTATAATATATACAGAAAAATTAAATAACAAACAAATTTTTTCCTATATAACTATTAGACCTGTTCGGAAAGGTTTTTGTTGAATTTTAAATTAAATATGATATCATTAATATAGTAATAAAAGATAGG
>CALVPO010000126.1 GCA_944351345.1 uncultured Bacilli bacterium
ATTTACTATTGATGGTATTAAAATAAGTGCTACTGATCAGGCTAAGTTTATTAGTATTCTTAGTAGTATTCCTAAAAATAGTGAAAGTAGTGAGTTATATGCTAGTATAGATAAGATGCCTGATAGTATTAAAGAAGTAGTAGAGCCTTTTATGGATATGGATGCTATTAAGAGAATTGCTCTTGTTCTTGCTATTATGTATATTTGTAGTGCTTTGTTTATTTATATAGAATCACTTGCTATGACTACTGTATCTAATAATTTTGCTAGAAATTTAAGAAGAAGAATTTCTGAGAAGATTAATAAGTTGCCACTTAAGTATTTTGATAATCACGCTATTGGTGATATTTTATCTAGGGTTACTAATGATGTTGATACTATTGCTCAATCAATGAATAACTCTTTGGCAACTTTGGTTAGTGCTATGACTTTGTTTTTAGGTACTATTATTATGATGTTTGTAACTAATTGGATTATGGCTATTACGGCAATACTTTCTAGTTTGTTAGGATTTGTCTTTATGTTTATTGTTTTAGGTAAATCTCAAAAGTATTTTGTTTCACGTCAGGTTGAGCTTGGTAATTTGAATGGACATATTGAAGAAGTTTATTCTGGTCTTAATGTTGTTAAGGCTTATAATGCTAAGAAGAGTACTACTGTAAAGTTTGATTATTATAATGATAAGGTATATAATGCTAATAGGAAGAGTCAATTCTTGTCTGGATTGATGATGCCAATGATGAACTTTATAGGTAATTTTGGTTATGTGTGTGTTTGTATAGTTGGTGCTTTGCTTACTATGAATGATATTATTAGTTTTGGTGTTATAGTAGCGTTTATTACGTATGTTAGATTATTTACATCACCACTTTCTCAAATTGCTCAGGCTATGACTAATTTACAATCTACTGCTGCTGCTAGTGAGAGGGTATTTGTATTTTTAGATGAGGAAGAGATGGCTAGTCAAGAGGGAATAACTAAAGTGTTAGATAAGAAAAAAGTAAAGGGTAAGATTGAATTTTCTAATGTTGTATTTAAATATGATGGCAATGATAAGCCTACTATAAATAATTTTAGTGCTAAAGCTAATCCTGGTGAGAAGATTGCTATTGTAGGACCTACTGGTGCTGGTAAGACTACTATGGTTAATTTGCTTATGAAATTTTATGATATAGATTCTGGTGATATAAAGATAGATGGTGTTTCTGTTAAGGATTTAACAAGAGAAAATATTCATGGTTTATTTACTATGGTATTGCAAGATACTTGGTTGTTTAATGGAACGATTAGAGAGAATATTGTATATAATCGTGAGGATGTTAGTGATGATAAAGTTAAGGAAGTATGTAAAACTGTAGGACTTGATCATTTTGTTAAGACTTTATCAGATGGTTATGATACAGTAATATCTGATAATGATAGTGTATCAGCTGGTCAAAGACAACTTTTAACTATAGCTCGTGGTATGATTGATGAAGCACCATTCTTAATTTTGGATGAGGCTACTTCTAATGTTGATACTAGAACTGAAGAATTGGTTCAAACTGCTATGGATAAATTAACAGAAGGTAGAACATCATTTATAATAGCTCATAGACTTTCAACTATTAAAAATGCTGATTTAATACTTGTTATGAAAGATGGAAATATAGTAGAGACTGGTAATCATGAAGAGTTAATGAAGAAAAAAGGATTTTATGCAGATCTTTATAACTCACAATTTGAATTATAGAAAGAGTGATATAATGAAGAGTATTATTATTACGATAGGAAGAGAATATGGCTCTGGAGGTAGATATATTGGAGAAGTTGTTAGTAAGAAATTAAATATTCCTTTCTATGATAAAAATTTAATTACTAAAACTTATGAAAAAAATAATTGTAATTATTCTAAATTGGAAGAAAATGATGAAGTTAGTAAGAATAGTATTTTAAAAAAATTAGAAATGTTTAATATAAATAATTATAGTGATAATAATTTATATTCTAGTGATATTTATCAAAACCTTATCAGTAATACTATTAGGGATATTTCTGAACATGGTTCATGTGTTATTTTAGGAAGGAATTCTAATAATATTTTAAAAGATAGAGATAATGTTATTAATATATTTATTTATTCTAATGATCTTGATTTTAAAGTTAAAAGAAAGATGAAATTAGAAAATCTTAGTTATGATAAGGCTTTGAGTAGACTTAAGTATGTAGATAAGCAAAGAAGAAAATATTATGAGGCTATGAATAAAAATGGTACTTGGGGTAATATGAGAGATTATGATTATTTAATAGATTCTTCTATTTTAGGGGTAGATGAGACTGCTTCTATGATTGTTGATATTTATAATAAGTATAAAGAAAAAATAAGTAATAATTAATTATTTTATGATGGGTTTGTGTAATAGATTATAATATTGAAGATTATATGAATGATTTTATTATATAAAATAATTTTTTAAGAAGATAAAGATTTAATAAAAAGAAATAGAATTAATTTTTTATAGATTGTTCTATTTCTTTTATTCTTGGGATTTATTATTTATATTACTTTTAATATAGTTCGAATAAGTATATAAATTATAGTATAACTGTTTGATTTTATTTATTGTTTTTGTTATAATTAGTTTAGAAATTAGGTGTTATATATGGGTAGAATAAAGGTTATGGATGAGCTTTTGGCTAATAAGATTGCTGCTGGTGAAGTGGTTGAGAAGTGTGTATCTATTGTTAAGGAGTTAGTTGAGAATAGTATTGATGCTAAGAGTGATGATATAAAGATATATTTGAAGGAAGCTGGTATTAGAGAGATAAAAGTTATTGATAATGGTATTGGTATGGATAGTGATGATGCTATTTTAGCATTTCAGAGGCATGCTACTAGTAAGTTGTATACTACTGATGATCTGTTTAATATTAGTTCTTTAGGGTTTAGAGGTGAAGCACTTCCTTCAATTGCTAGTGTTAGTGATGTTTTACTTAAGACTTGTCAGAATGATGTTGGGACAATGATTCATATAAAGGGTGGTAAGATACTTGCTAATACTAAGTGTGAGGCTAGAGTTGGTACTTCTATCACTGTTTCTAATTTATTTTATAATACTCCAGCTAGACTTAAGCATTTGTCTAGTATTTATGCTGAACTTGCTCATATAACGGATTATGTTAATAAGATGGCTCTTTCTTATCCTAAGGTTAAGTTTAAGTTAGTTAATGATGATAAGGAGTTATTGGTTACTGATGGGTCTGGTAATTTACTTAAAGTTATTAAGGCTATATATGGTATTGATATTACTAAGAAGATGATTAGTGTTAGTGTATCAAATGATGATTATCAGATAGAGGGATATATTTCTATGCCGGAGGTTAATAGGTCTAGTAGAAATTATATGACTACTATAGTTAATGGTAGAGTTATTAAGAACACTAGTTTAAATAAGTGTATAAATGATGCTTATTCTAGTTTTAAGGAAGATACTAGATATCCTATAGTAGTGCTTCTTATAAATACGGATCCTAGTTTAATAGATGTTAATATTCATCCTTCTAAATTGGATATTAAATTTAGTAATTTTGATGATTTAAAGAGTATGATTCATAAT
>CALVPO010000127.1 GCA_944351345.1 uncultured Bacilli bacterium
TAGATATTTCTTTTAAATATAGGGTTATTATATCTTGTGTATATGATTCTTCACCACTAATTTCTAATTCTTCATTAATATCATCTAATTGATTTTCTAAAAACTCTTTCTCCATATTATTTACCTCCATTTTCTTTAGTTTTTACTGTAAATAGCATTTTAATTCACTATGTTTTTCACGAATTTTTTTTAAGGCTCTGCCCTCTACTTGTCTTATTCCTTCTCTTGTAAAACCAAACATGTCTCCAATTTCTTGTAGTGTTTTTATGTTATCATCTTCAAAACCAAATCTTAGCTTTATGATTTCTCTTTCAAACTCTGATAAAGAATCTAGAGCTAATTGTACTTGTTCTTTAGCTAAATTAGAAAATACTATTTCTTCAATATCAGTACTATTTTTTATAGAATCTAATAATGTTGATTCTTGTCCTATATCATTATCTATTGATTGATATGGTAATACTGGAGTGTCTAATGATATTACTACACTTGTTTCTGGTAATTTTACTATTTTGTCTATATTTTCTAAAATTTCATTTTTAGTTAATTCTCGACCATATTTTTGTTTTAGTTGAGTTAATTTTTTTTGATAACTACGATATTCATCTTGTAGATTAACAGGAATTTTAATAGTTTTGTCTTGGTTATAAAAACCTCTAATTATTGAGTGATGTATCCACCATATAGCATAAGTAGAAAATTTATTTCCTTTATTAATATCAAATTTTTCTACTGCTTTTATTAATCCTTTAGTTCCTTCATTAATAAAATCAGTAAAACTCATTGTTTTGGTAGGGAGCAATTGATAATATTTATCTGCTATTCTTGTTACTAATCTTAAATTACAATTAATCATAGTGTTTTTGGCAATCATATATCTTACATAATTAGATACTTTTAATATTAAATCTTTACTTTCTAGTCTAGGTGTATTAGTAAAGTTAGTAAATATTTTCTCTTTTGATTGATTAGAAAAATAGCTAGTTAGTTCTTCAGGTGTTGGGATATGATGTAGAGTTTTACATAGTTTATTATATTCTTGTAAATAATACATCATTATTTTATCACTTTTAGATTCTTGATTTCCATAATTATTATAATAGCTAGTTAGAACATTGGTAATATATTCTCTTTCTTCTTCTATTGTAATGGATGCTAGTATTTTATCTAAATTTAAAACGGTTTCTACATTATTATTTATTTTTGCTACGGATAATATATCCATTATTTCTGGATATAATTGTAAATGTTTTCCGTATTTTTGTTCTTCTTCTCTTGTTAATAAGGGATACTTTTTTGTTTCTTGAACATACAACCTTACTAAATCAATATCCTTTTTAGAAAAATATTGATTATTACTTTCTAGTACTTTTAACATTTTTATTCCTCCTTATTCATTAGTTAATGGTATGGCATATTGGGAATGTCTTGATTTTTTTAGAGCTTTTTTTTCTATTTGTCTTACTCTTTCTTTTGTTACTCCTAGTTCTTGTCCTATTGCTTCTAATGTTTGTGTTTTTCTTTCATCTAATGGATATCTTTTTCTTAAGACTATTTGCTCTTTGGGGGTTAGATGAGTATTATATAGAACTGATTCTATATTTTCTTTAAAATACTTAATTGTAAATTCTTCTTCAACATTTCTACTACCAGGAATAGTTGCTATTAATGAAGAGTAACTATCTTCTAATGATTCTATCTTGGCATCTAAGGATACAACTTCTCTTTTTAGAAGTAAGTTAAAGTCATCATCAGACATAGATAATTTATCTTTTATTTCTTGTCCTGTTAGATATCTACCATATACTTGTTCTAATTCTTTTATTTGGTCTAAATAATTCTTATTTTGATAATATATGTTTCTTGGCATTCTAATACTATTAGTTTGTTCTCTTATGGCCTTTAAAATATAACTTGTTATCCAATTATAAGCATAGGTTGAAAATTTAGTTTTCTTATTAATATCAAATTTTTCTACGGCTTTTACGAGGCCAATGTTACCTTCTGCAATTAAATCTGATAAATCAACATTATTATAAGAAATTAAATTATTATATTTATGTGCTATGCTTGCTACTAGTCTTTGGTTACTATTAATCATAATAGTTTTGGCAAGCATATATTTTATATAATAGAATATTTTTATCATTAAGTCTTTGCCTGGAATTTTATTAACATTATTAAAGTCAGTAAATAGATTATATTTGTTAGGGTTAGAGAAATAAGTTGTTAATTCTTCAGGGGTTGGTATATAACCTAATTCTTTTGCTAGTTTGTTATATTCTTGTAAGTAATACATCATTATTTTATCACTTTTAGATTCTTTTCTTCCGTATTGAATGTAGTAATTCATTAGGGCGGTTATAATATAATCTTTTTCTTTATAGGTTGTAATAGATGCTAGTATTTGTTCTAAATTTAAGATAGGTTCTATATTCCCTTTTATTTCTCTTTTATATATTAGTTCTTCTATTTGAGGATATAATTTTAGGTATGTACCATATTTTTGTTCTTCTTCTCTTGTTAGTAAAGGGTACTTTTTAAGCTCATTAGTATATAGTTGTGATGAAGTAACTGATGAGATATCTTTATCACTTATTTCTAAATCTTCTAGATAGTCATCCTGTAAATAGTCTGTTATTTGCATAAGTGCCCCCCTTTCATAATAAATAAAGCGTTATTATTCTACTACTGTATTAACTAAATGTCAAATTATTATCTTAAAGTTAATTTTTGTAGTAAAAAACACTGTTAAAAACAGCATTTGAGAAAGTAATTCGTTAAAATTCTTTTATTTGTAAAGTTGTGTTCAACTTTATGACTGATAAGTAAAAAATAGTGATATAATAGATATAGCCAAACGAAATATAGGAAGGAGATATCCTTAATCAGCTGGTCTATCTATATTTTGTTTGGCGATAAAATTATTTGATTTAGACTAGCTGATTAAGGATATTTTTATGTAGTATGAAAATAGAAGAATTAGTTAAAGACTTAGATCCAGTTACAATAATAGAATTTAAAAATTATTTAGTAGAAAATTTAAGTGAGCTTTGCAAAGTAAAAAATTCAAATTCTAAAATAATTCATAATCACAGAAATAAAGACGTTATTTGTAAATTCTGTAACATCAAAATGAATAAGAATGGTAAAACGAAAAATGGAGTTAAAAAATATATATGTAAGAAATGCAAATATACTTGTTCAGAAACAACTGATACTATAGTTTCTCATAGTCATCTTTCTTTTGATGTGTGGAGTAATGTTATAGATAATTTGTTGGATGGGTTTAGTATAAGACGTATAGCTGAAGAAAATAATATCTCGATTTATACATCCTTTAGATTAAGACATAAAGTTTTACTGACCCTTAAAGATTTCACAAAAAGTATTAAATTAAAAGGTAAAGCACAATCTGACGAAAAATATTTTTCAATAAACTTAAAAGAGAGTTGTTCGGAAATTAAAAATGTGGTATAATGTTTAGAAAGTTATAGTATTTTTCTTGAAAAGAAAAATGGTGTAACGTCATTGTAGTAAATTTCGTTTCA
>CALVPO010000128.1 GCA_944351345.1 uncultured Bacilli bacterium
ATACGATACTAAATTAAAAATTATGTGTACTATATATAACATGAATTTAAATTAGAGCTTTCCGAACAGTTCTATTATTATTTTTATATTTATATATTTTTTATATATTTTCGTTTATTATTTAGGGAATTTTATTATATTTAATCACTTAGTTTACTGACTATTGTTTTAATTTTTCTAAATCTATGATTTAATCCTGATTTGCTGATTTTATAACCTAGTTCATTGGTCATTATATTTGCTAATTCACTTAAAGAACTTTCTGGATATTTTAATCTATATTCGATAACTTCTTTTATTTTTGGTTCTAGTGTATCTATTAATTTGTGTTTTTTTAATTTTTCTATATCTTTTATTTGATTATTTGCTGTTATAAATATTTTGTCCATATTTGCTTGTTCACAATTATTTAATCTGTTAGTCATATTCTTGTGATCTCTATATATTCTTATATCTTCAAAGTACATAACTCCATTATATGATTTTATTAATCTTAGAAAATCACTTATTTTTTCAGACTCTTTTATATATACCATATAATTTTTTTCTCTTCTTATTATTTTACTATTTAATTTTAAATCATTAAGTATTTTGTTAATAAACTTAGCATAGTTATTCGTATCTACTACTAATTCTAAATGATATCTGCTTGTTTTGGGGTCATTTACACTGCCACAAGTCATGAATACTCCTCTTAGATATGCTCTTATGTCATCTATATCACTTATGAGATAATCATGAGGGATTTCTAAATAATTATTGTATTTATCATATATTGATAAGTCTTTTAGGATATCTTGATATTTTTTATTAATAGTTAATATATATATTAAATTATTACTTAATCCTGTTCTTCTTCTTACTGTTATAATTGCAGTTACGTCGTATATTTCTTTGAATAATTTGAATACTCTTCTGGCTACACTATTATTTTCTATAATTATTTTTAAGTTATTATCTATTGTGCCGCTATTTCTTACTATTGCAGATAATTCGGCTATTTTTTCTGTTTTTCCTTCATCTATTCTGCTTATTTCATCTTTTATATTCATAGAAAAGCTCATTATTACCACCACTTTTTCTTTATAAATGTATAATTATATATTTTAGTATAATTTTTCTTAAGTAGATTATAGCAAAAAAAAGAAAGAATAGCTATTATTCTTTAATTGTTTACAATTTTATTTACAAATAACGGTAATATGGCTTTTAAATTTGATTCTCCTACTACTTCATTTATAAATATTTTATTATCTTTTTCTTCGGCTTTGACTATTTTGTAATTGTCTTTTATGTCGTCTTCGTTTTCGTTGCATTCTGCTATATAGTAGTATGAGTTATTGTTATGTATGACATTTGTTACTACTAAATATTTTTCTTTGTTTCCAAGAGTTATTATTTTGTTAACTTCAATTTTCATGTTTTTCCTCCTTTTCGTTAAAATTCATGTTTAAGTTAGGAAATTCTAAATCGCTAGAGAAGTTATTATCACCAAAGAAATTATTATTAGAAGTTAGGACTGGAATGTCAGGTAAGCTATTTAGGTCCATAGGTGTTTCTTCGCTTGGGAACCAAAAGTCATTTTTATCATTATTTTCATTTTGATTATTTAAGTTATTATTGGCCATTACTTCGTCTATAGTTGTATTTGCTAAATTGTTATTAAATAATGGGTTTTCATTTAGTTGTTGACTAGTACTATTTGATTGTTTATTTTCTAATTCGTTTGTTTCTGGATCAGCGTTAAATTCTGATTCAAATATGTTAGTTTTAAAATCTGGAATACTAGCCTGATTAGTATCTGGCTTTTGAGTTGATACTGGTTCAACTTTGTCAAATATTGTATTAGTGCTAGATACTGACTCGTTTTTTGGAACACTAGAAGATACTTTGGTTGGTTCTTCTTTTGGTTTGTCAGGTTGTTTTTTTTCTATTTTTACTCCTAGCATTTCGCCTACTCTTTTCATGACATTATTTGATTTTAGAGTGGCTGCTTCTATGTTTATCTTTGTTGCATCTTCTACTGATATAACTTGATTGTCAGCAACTTTTTCTTGTTCTTTAGGTTGTTCTACCTTTTTTTCGTCATTAGTTTTGGCTACTATATTAGGTATAACTGGTTCTTCTTTTTTTATATCATTATTTGTTAGTGGCTGAACAGGTTCTATATTAGTAGTAATATCTTCTTTAGCCTCTTCTATTTTTGAGTCTGATTTCATTGTGGTATCAGTCTTTATTTTTTCTTTACTGCTATTTTCTGTATCATATGTATCTATAATACAGAATTCCTTTAGTAATGACAATATTTCTACTTTTTGATTGTCTTTTTCTAATTCATTAACCATATCTTTTCTATTGTTAATTTCATTGTTTAAATATTCTATGTTTTCAATGTTATCTTTTTGATTTATTATGTCATCATATTGTCTTTCTAGTAAGTTATATATTTTACTTAATATATCATCACCTGTTATATTTAACTCTTTTCTTAATTCTATTCTTTCATATATTATGTCATTTATTGAGTCCCTTTTTACAAGTATTTTGCTGTATTCTGATTCAGTACTGTTAAGAATTATATATAATCTAAGTAGATATTCTTGTTCTTTATTGTTGTAATATGCTTCTTTTGCTCCGTTTACATATGATAGATATTCTTTTTCTTCTTCACCATTTATACCAGCTTGATTTAATGTTTTAAATGACTTGTTAAATATTTCTAAGCTTTTTTTACTATCTTGCACTTCTAGTGTTATATCATTTAATTTTAATGGAGCATTTTCTATATTGATATCCTTGAACTCATCTATTTTCTTTATTATACTTTCAAATTTTGTTAATAATTCTTTTTCATCTTTAATATTTTTTTCTTCTGATTTTGCTTTACTTACATAGGAATCATTTAGTTTGTTTTCTAAATCACTTATTTCTTGATTTAGTTGATTTATATTTTTTGTGTTACTTAGATATTCTCTAATATATGATAATCTTTCTTTATATTCGTCTAGTTTGTCATAATATTTTATTGTTGGTAAATTTAATAATTCATATCCTGTAACATTATTGAAATCATTTAAAAGAGAAATTCTTTGCTCTACTCTTCCACCTATATAATCTACTAATACTGCTAATTTTTTTTCTTCTTCTTCTAATGTTAGAGTATCATAAAATTTACCTTCAAGATCTTTTAAATATATTTCGTCATTCATAGCATCTATTTCTCTAGAGGCATCTTCAAAATTATTAATTGTTTCTTCTCTATCTTCACCATTTCCTAACAATAGACTCATTCTAAGAATTTTATATTTATTTTCTTTTATTTTATTACTATCTATGTTATCTTGTATCATTTTTCTCACCTCTTTTTATTCTAAAACCAACTGCTCTTTTTATCATCATCTACAAATTTATTCAAATCATTAAATTCGTCTTCATCAAAGAATGAATCATTTTTGTCCATATTAGGTAATTCTGGAAATATATCTTCTTCTTTATTTAGTTTAACCCTTGGAAAAACTTCGTTTGTACTACTTTGATTTC
>CALVPO010000129.1 GCA_944351345.1 uncultured Bacilli bacterium
TTATAAATTTGTTTAAGCAATTTCTAAAGTTAAATTTCAGTAAAACTAAAAACTGAAATTTAGTTTTAAAATTAAGGGTTGTCTATTTTTATAAAAAAAATTCTTGTTATATATATTTTTATGTGTTATAATACGTATATCTTGATGGAAAGTGGCCTTATTAAGTCCACTTTTTAATATAGGAGGATTTTATGATAGAAGATAAAGTAAGAAAGTTAATTGAGAAACCAATTAATGATATGGGAATATCTATTGATAGTATTAATTATGTCAAAGAGGGCAATAATCATTTTCTTAGGATTGTTATTGATAGAGAAAAAATACTTGATATAGATACTGTTGTTAAGGTTACTAGAGTTGTTAATCCTATTTTAGATGAGAATGATATTACTAATGATAGTTATATATTAGATATATCTTCTAAAGAGAAAGGAGTGTAATTGTGAATAATAAGCAAATTAAAGAATTTTTAAATGCTATGGATGCTATTGTTGCTGAGAAAGGGATTGATAAATCTGTTGTTGTAGAAGCTATGGAACAAGCCATGGTAGCAGCCTATAAAAAGAAAGGAGGAGCATCTAGATGTGTTGTTAATCCTAATACTGGAGAGATTAAGCTTTATTCAGTAAGAACTGTAGTTGAAGATGAAAATTATCACGATGAGAAGAATCAAATTAGTTTGTCTGATGCTAAAAAGTTAGTAGATGATATTGAAGTAGGAGAGACTATTGAAAAGCAAGTTGAAATGACTGATTTTGGTAGAGTTGCTGCCGGTACTGCCAAACAAGTAGTTGTCCAAAGAATTAAAGAGGCTGAAAAAGAAATAATTGCTAATATGTATGGGGATAAACAAGATGAATTAATGGTTGGTACTTTAACCCGTGAAGATTCTAAGACATATTATGTTGATTTAGGTAAGACATTTGGCCTACTTCCTAAAGATGAGATTATACCTGGTGAAAAATTAGAGATGGGTAATCAGGTAAAAGCTTATGTTTCTAAATTAGAAATTAGCAATAAAGGAGTATTTATTCTACTATCAAGAAGACATTATGGATTTTTAAAAAGGCTTTTAGAAATTGAGATACCTGAAATTAATGATGGAACTGTCATTTTATATTCAGTTGCTCGTGAAGCTGGTATCAGAAGTAAAATATCAGTTTATAGTAATAACGATAATGTTGAGGCAGTTGGTGCTGTTATTGGCGCTAATGGTAGCAGAATTAATAGAGTCTTAAAACAATTAGGTAACGAAAAGATTGATGTTGTCTTATATGACAAAGACCCTATTACATTTATAAAAAATGCACTTAGTCCTGCTAAAGATTTAGAAGTATTTATTACTAATCCTAAAAAGAAGGAAGCTGTATGTATTGCTAATCATGATAATTTATCTTTAGCAATTGGTAAGAAAGGAATAAATGTTAAGTTGGCTGCAAGGCTTACTCGTTATAAGATAGATGTTAAATGTTTAGATGACGTTAATATTTTAGAATATAGAGAAAAATATAATAACATATTAAAAGAAGAAGAGGTTAGTGAGACTAATGAAGAAAATACCAATGCGTAGTTGTGTTGTTACTTTAGAAAAATGTGAAAAGAAAGATTTGATTAGAGTAGTAAAAAATAAAGATGGAGAAGTCTTTATTGATCCTACAGGTAAGGCTAATGGTAGAGGTGCCTATCTAAAGAAAGATATAAATGTCATAAAAAAATGTCAGAAGAATAAAATATTAGATAGAAAGTTAGGAATTACAATTCCTGATAGTATATATGAGGAGCTTGGTGGTATGATAAAATAATAATATGGAGGTGATGCTCATGATGAGTGTATTAGAATATGCTAGTGATGTATCTTTAGAAGTAGAGGTTATATTAAAGTTATGTAAGAGATTAGGTATAAATGTTAATAGTAAGGATGATATTTTAGATGATGATTCTATAATTATGCTTGATAATGAAATAGAAAATGGTATTTATAATCTTGATAATGAAGTCTTTGATGATAATACCATGAATAGCAACGATTGCATTGATAATGCTACTGATAAGAAGTTTAAGAAAAATAATACTTCCAATAATAAAAAGAAAGCTAAAATCGATAAAAATAATAAGATTGAGTTTATGAAAAAACGTAAAGAAATGTATAAGCATAAGAATAAACTTAAGACTAACGAAGTTGTTATTGGTGATGATGATGTCATATATAAAGATGGCATGAGCGTTAACGATCTTGCTAATAGTATTGGCGTATCAGCTAGTGAGATTATAGGAAAACTTATGTCGCTTGGCGTTATGATGACCATTAATCAATCTATTGATTATGACGTTGCAGAACTTATTACATCAGATTATAAGAAGAATTTAAAACGAGAAGAGGTTACTAAGGAAGCAAATTTTGAGGAATTAGAAATTATTGATGATGAAGATGAATTAGTAGAAAGAGCTCCAGTAGTAACTATTATGGGGCATGTTGATCACGGTAAGACAACTCTTCTTGATACTATTAGAAAAACTTCTGTTGCTTTGGGTGAAGCTGGTGGTATTACTCAAGCTATAGGTGCTTATCAGATAAAATATAATGATAAAAAAATTACATTTATTGATACTCCAGGACATGCTGCTTTTACCGAGATGCGTGCTAGAGGTGCTAGTGTCACTGATATTGTTATTATTATTGTTGCTGCTGATGATGGTGTTATGCCTCAGACTAAAGAAGCTATAGATCATGCTAAAGCTGCTTCTGTACCTATAATTGTTGCAGTAAATAAAATTGATAAACCAGGAGCAAATCCAGATAAAGTAATGACTGAAATGGCTGAGGCTGGAATCATGCCTGATACTTGGGGGGGAGATGTCATGTTTGTCAATATTTCTGCTAAGAATGGTACAGGTATAGATGATTTATTAGAAAGAATACTTTTAGTAAGTGAGATGCAAGAGCTTAAGGCTAATCCTAATAGATATGCTAGTGGTACTGTACTAGAATCAAAATTTGATAAAAAAACTGGTGTAACTACTAGTTTGCTTATTCAAAATGGTACTCTTAGATTAGGAGATGCTATTGTAGTTGGAAATTATGCAGGTAAAGTTAGAAGTCTAAAAAATGACAGAAATGAATCTTTGGTAGAAGCTGGCCCTAGCGATCCTGTTAGTATTACTGGTCTAAACGAAAGCCCTTCAGCTGGTGATAAATTTATGGTGTTTGAAAGTGAAAAAAAAGCTAAAGAGATTGCTAATAAAAGACAATTAAAGGCTAAAGAAGATAATACTAAAATTAGTCAGACTGTTAGCCTAGATGAGTTATTTAATAAAATAGAAGCTGGTGCAAGAGAAGTCAATATAATTTTAAAAGCTGATGTTAGAGGTAGCGAAGAAGCTGTTAAAAATTCACTTCTTAAGCTTGATGTAGAAGGAATAAAGATTAATATAATTAGAAGTGGAATAGGTGCTGTTAGTGAATCTGATAT
>CALVPO010000130.1 GCA_944351345.1 uncultured Bacilli bacterium
GCACCATTTTGTTTAAAAATTGCATATTCATGATTATAATAGTAGGGGGATGAATCTTTATTAAAGGGAAGTATATGATAGAAAATAAGTCTTAAATCATAAGTAAATGTTAATAAATTCTTTACTTATTAAAAATAGGTGGTATTAGTAATTAGAAAAATAGTATTTATCTTTACAAATAATAGAAAATAGTATATCCTAATAATAGGAAGGAGTGAAATTTTGAGTAATAATAAAAGAAAAGAGACTACTATTATAATTATATTATTATTAGTTATTATTGTTATATTAGCGGTGCTATGTATTTTATTTGCGACTGATAAAATTACGTTTAATTTTTCTGATAGTAATGATACTGCTGAAAAATTAGAAGATGATAATGATAATCAAGTTGATGAGCCAGAAGAAGATGAGACAATTACTGAGGAAGAAGCAATAAGTATTTTAAATGATGCCGCTAATAAAATAGGAACTATTTCTAATGGTTATCCGTATTGTGGAGAAAATATGGTTTATGACGATGTTGATGCAATATTTGATGAAAATAATATTAGTACACATACGGCATCTAAAGATTATACATCATTGGATGAGCTTAAAGATGATTTAAGAAATTATATGTCAGATGAAATGGTTAGTAGATATATTGAGGACACTTTATATATTGAAAAGGATCAAAAATTATATTGTAGAACTTATCATAGAGGAGCTATTATATATGATAAGGCAAATAGTAGCTATAATGTTGATAGTATTACTAATGATAAAATAATTGCTTCTGGTGTATTATCAACTATGGGTGAAGGTGGAGATTCTTCTAAAAATAATGTTTCAATTGAAATGACAAAAGTTAATGATAATTGGATTATAACTAAATATGATGTTCAGTAATTTTTTAAATATTAGTATTAACATTTAATGAATTTAAGAGTAGTTTTAATATTTTAGTAAAGTGCATGAATTATTGCACTTTTGTTATTATTTGATATAATTTTTATATATATTATTAAAGTTTGTAACATATGATGTCATATTTTAATGATATAAAATAGAAAAAATATTAAATAATATGTTGGAGGACTAAGTATGAGAGAAAATAAGTGGAGTTTAGAAAAATTAGAGTCAATGTTAGATGAAGTTCGTTTGTATACATTATTTCATATTACAAAAAATGGAAAAATTTATTCTACTGTTGCTGAAGGTTATTTAAAATATATTAGTAAATATTCAAAATATTGTATTCCAGAAATGGCTGATGGTTGGATAAATACTATAAGAAATTTAATATATAATGATGTATTAGTTTTAAAATCCCATTATCAAAATGATTCATCAGCTAAACAATTAATTAAAGATAATAATTATGAAATTATTGATAATTTATATAACTTTATGGATGCTGGTGTGATAATGGAAGTATATAACAATACACATTCATGGGAAGAAGTAGACAAAGTTTTAAAGAGTCAAGGACATTCTGGTTTTACTTTTTCGGGATTACTTAATGTAATGATTAAATATTCTGTAATAGGTGCCGATTTTGCTGATAGATATGCGGCTTTAGAATTAAAGCGAGATAGCGATTTAAAAAAAGCATATAAAAAATTAAAAAATAATTTATAAAATGTAAGAAGTATATTTAAAAAAAAGGAAAATAGTATTATAATGTATTTATTGACGAGGTGAGTTATGAGATTAAGTAAATTAAATATAAAGAAGATTAAATTAAATGAAGTTGATGATAAGTATTCTGGTCAAGATATATTGATGAAATTAGGAGAGTTATATCAATACGAGAGTGGTATATATGGTTATGGTAATTTATGGGTAAAGTTAGAGAGAATTGTTTCTGATATTATAATTGATGAACTTGATAAGGCTGGATGTATTTAAGTTGAATTTCCTAAGTTACAGCCTAAGAGTGTTTGGGATAGATCTAGTAGATGGGAGTTATATACAGATATTAGTGATACTATGTTTACTTTAAGTAATAATTTAGGGAAGTATGGTCTTGCTCCTACAGCAGAAGAGTGTGCTACTATATTTGGTGGTAATAGATTATTATCCTATAAAAATTTACCTGCTACTTATTATCAGATCGGTGAGAAATTTAGAAAAGAGATAAGAACTAGAGGTTATTTGTTTAGACCTAGAACTTTTGTGATGATGGATGCTTATTCTTTTGATAAGAATGAAGAGGATATGAATAAGACTTATGAAATGATGCATGATGTTTATTTAAAAATATTTAAACGTTTAGGAATAAAGATTATTCCTACTGTTAGTGATAATGGTACTATGGGAGGAAAGGTATCTGAGGAATTTCAGGCTATTACCCAGTTAGGTGAAGATAAGATTTTATATGATGAAGAGTCTGATATTGGAATAAATAAAGAAGTACTAGATTTTGAAAATAGAGATGAATATCTGGAGCAGTTAGGAGTAGAAGATATTACTAAAATGAAGGAATATAGTGCTGTTGAATTAGGAAATAATTTTCAATTGGGAACTAGATATTCTGATTCTATGAAATTATTTTATAAGAGTGATGATGGTAGTGATAAGCCATATTATATGGGATGTTATGGTATTGGTGTTGGAAGAATTGTTGCTACTATTATAGAAAATAACGTTATACGTGAAAATGGTAAGATAAAGGGATTCTCATTACCTGTATATCTTGCTCCTTATAAAGTGCAGATTGTATATAAAGATAATAAGAAGGATATGGCTTTTAAAGTATATGAGAATCTTACTTCTCGTGGAATAAACGCTATAATAGATGATAGAGAAGATTATTCTTTAGGAAGTAAAATAAAAGATAGTTATGTTTTAGGAACTCCTTATGTTATGATTATAGGTGATAAGACAGAGGGAAATATAGTAGAAGTAGAGAAGACAAAGACTGGGGAAAAATTTAATATTGATATAAATAATATAGAGGATGTTCTAAATAAAAATTAAGGAGATATTTTATGAGAAAAGAAAAGTCTTGTGGGGCTGTTATATATAAATATATAGATAATGAATTATTTATTTTACTTCTTAAACATAATTTAGGACATTGGTCTTTTGCAAAGGGACACGTAGAAGATAGTGAGACAGAATAGGAGACGGCTATTAGAGAAATTAAGGAAGAGACTAATTTAGATGTTACTATTAATAGTGATTTTAGATATGTAATAACTTATAGTTCTTATGAAGGAGTTATTAAAGATGTAGTTTATTTTTTAGCTACTACTAACAGTGATAATATTAAAGCACAACAGAGTGAAATCAGTGAGATAAAGTGGTTTAAATATGAAGATGCTATTTCTATGATTACTTATGAAGATGATAGAAAGGTTTTAATGAAAGCTATAGAATATTTAAATAAATAAGTCAGATCTATATGAGATTTGGCTTTTTTATTGTATAAT
>CALVPO010000131.1 GCA_944351345.1 uncultured Bacilli bacterium
AAAACATTGGGGAGTAGAAAATAATTTACATGCACCATTAGATATAGTATTTAAAGAAGATGCTAATAGAACATTAGCAAAAAATGGAGCAAGAAATTTAGGAATATTAAAGCGAATTTGTTTAGCAGTTTTGAAATTTGTACAAACATATTATCATTTGAGTTTAAATAAGATTAGATTTTTATTATCCATAGATTTTGAAAAAGAAATAGAAAACGTATTTAAGTTGCTAAATACAAATGAAATCGCAAAATTATTAGAAAAAAACACATGATTTAAAATTTCATGCGTTTATCCTGCACTTTTCCTATTAAAAATCAAACATTCATATTATATAAAATACAGTTTATTCAAAAAAGTTAATTTTTTCATGAATACATTTTAATTCAAACAAGTAAAATACATTAATTTTGGTGAATAAAAAATAAAATATTAAAATTTACTCAAAACAAGTGGATTTGTATTATCAATATCATAATAATTTTGTGTTAAAAAGTGTACTGTACCAACTTCAATAGTTGTTTTTTCTTTTGATGTGTATTTAGTGGGAATTACATTATCTAAATATTCTTGAAATGATTGATTAATATATTTTTTTGTTTTATACATTTTGATTATTTTAGTAGCTGATAATTTTGCACCAATGATTATACTTTAACAATTTAGGCGCTGACAAAAATAACATAGCGCGATAATATGTATTTGGGTGAATTAATTATGGACGCTATTGATAAGATGTATATTAGAGAAAAACATTTTAATTTAAAATATTATGATACTTTAAAATTGGCTATGTTATTACATTTAGAATATTTATATTCTTATAAAAGAAGTTCAGAAGAAGTTATGCAATATTTAAGATTTAAGAAATCTGATTATACTTCTGATGAATTAAAAGAATTATTAAATAATGCTATCTTGATATTAAAAATAAAACATAATATTGAAGTAATACAAGATAATCCATTAGTATTTAAAAAATTATAAAAAGAACTATGGTATAGTATCAAATCACTTTTTATCTCATAGATTAGATTAGGACTATCATTATCATAGTTCTTTTTTTACTTTAAGGGGGTAAAAAATGAAGAATAAAAAGGAAAAGAAAAAAACTAATTTTAATTATAGTGAAGAATTTATAACATCAACACCTAATCCTACGGAAGAACAATTAAAAGCTATTTTTAATAAGAAGTATTTTAATTATATAAAAAGAATTGAAAAACGTATGCTTGGGGGCTGTAATTTTGGTTAAAGCGCGTTATAATTTTTTTGAGCTTGGATTTATGATTAAAAATAAGGAGATGTTATTTTTATGAGTAAATTACAAAGTATAAAAAATAGTGTTATTAAAACATTAATAAGGGTGGTGTTATATTTAAGATTATCAGATGAAGATCGTGATAAATTAACAAAAGAACAAATATCAAAGAGTATCAAAAATCAAGAATTGATGTTAAGGGAATATGCAGAAAACGAAGGCTGGCAAATTGTAGGTGTCTATAATGATGAAGATTGGTCTGGTGCTGATAGCTCACGTCCAAACTTTAATAAAATGATTGCTGAGTGTGAAGCTGGAAATGTTGATATAGTTTTATGTAAAACACAAGCAAGATTCGCAAGAGATTCTGAACTTATAGAAAAATACATACATAACTTATTTCACGAATGGAATGTTAGATTTCTTACAACAGTTGATAGAATTGATAATACTAAAAGAGAAACTAAAAAAACAAGTCAAATATTAGGTTTAACAGATGAATGGTATTTAGAAGATACTTCACTTAATATTCGTGAAACATTTAAGTCAAAAAGAAAAGCTGGCGAGTGCACGGCAAGTTTTTCAAAATATGGATACATTAAAGATCCAGAAAATAATAATCACTTAATACCTGATCCGGTAGCTGCAGAAGTTGTAAAAAGAATTTTTGATGATTATTACAAAGGCGACGGTTTAGAAAAAATTGCTAATAACTTAAACAAAGAAAAAATACCTAGTCCGTTTGAGTATAAGAAAATGCACGGTAGCAAATTACAAATACCTTTACTAAAAGAATATTTAGATTATGACTATATAGAAAAAACAGGAACTTATATTGTTAGTATCAATCTTACAAATAATGAAACGCAGATATTAAATAATCTTATTAGTTTTAACTACTTAACTACTGATAAAAAAGTATTTAATAATAAGTGTGAAATTACTTTAAAAAGATATACTCAAAATAAAACTAAAATCTATTATAGTGAAAAAGATAATTTAGATATTAACAAATTTAATGAAAGTGATTTTCTATTATTAAATGAAGATGATGTCATACCTAAAACAGCTACTTGTATTGCTACTAAAACAGATGTGCTTGATAGAACACATACAATCGGTTATCAATTTGAAATCACATTAAAAGAAAATGTAAGCAAAGAAAAGTTTTATGTTATGATTAAAAAAGCTGTTGATAATATTGATGTTGATTTAGATTTTAAAATTAATATAAGAAGAAAATTAAAATGGTCTAGTCAAACAATTAAAAGTATATTAAAAGATGAAGTTTATATCGGTAATATGGTACAGTTTAAAACAACAACAGTAAGCTACAAAAATCACACATTAGTTTATAATGATGAAGAAGATAGAATAAGAAAAAATGATACTCATACAGGACTTGTTGATAAAACTATATTTTATACAATACAACAAAGATTAGAAGATAAATCACGAAGTTGTGAAAATGGCGAAGTGCATGCTTTTAATAATAAAGTATTTTGTATGAATTGTAATAGAGTTTTTTGTAAATGTGGTAAAAAACAAGATTCTGGATATGGTTATTTATGTTGTAAAGATAAGAATGATAAATGGTCTAATTGTGATAATAAAAAATATCTTCGTGAAGAAGAATTACATAACTTGGTATTAGAAAAGATTAATGTTTTACTTAACAGGTTTTATGATGAAGAAAGTCTTAACAATGAAAAAGATGAGACAATAGAACAAGATTTATTTAAAGATAAATTAAAGACATTAGAAAAAGAATTAAATAATATTAATAAGGAATTACAAAATAAAAGTTCATATTTCCAAAGACTATATGAAGATCGTACTTCTGGGATACTACCAGAAAAAGAATTTTTAATTCTAATGAATAAGTATAAAGATGATACTGCTAAATTAGAAGAAAGAATGAAGATAATAAAAAAAGACATAGCTACTACTACAACTATGAAAGAAAGTTTGAAATCAAAAAAGAATATCTTTAAGAAGTACAGACATATAGATAAATTAAATGTTGAAATTGTTGGCGACTTTATTGATAAAGTTTTAATCGGTCATTACGACGAAGAAACAAATTCAAGAGATATAAAGGTTATATGGAACTTTCAAATTTAATATATAAAGAAGATTTAAAC
>CALVPO010000132.1 GCA_944351345.1 uncultured Bacilli bacterium
AAAAAAAAAAAAAAAAAAAAAAAAAAAAAAAAAAAAAAAAAAAAAAAAAAAAAAAAAAAAAAAAAAAAAGCAACTATTTTTAACTAATAAGTTACAAAACTTAGTTATCAAAAAGTTACTTTTTTTTATATATTATATAAAATTCAATTAAAATATTAATTTTTTAAATTACCTATAGATACTACATATACACCATCATCACGAACATATGATAATGAAGCTCCAGTTAAAACAAGTAAAAATGCTGGCTCTCCACTTTTCTCGATATTAACTTTAGTTCTAAATTTCTTAAGATTTTCAGCTGCTTCATCTATTTGTCTTGCTCCTAACTTAATCTCTATTGCTCCCCATTTACCATTTTCTGTCCTTAATATAAAATCAATCTCAAAATCTTTATTATCTCTATAATAAAATAATTCTGCTCCAATAGATTCAGCATATATTTTTAAATCTCTATAACATAAATTTTCAAATATAAATCCTGTAAAATTTAAATCATTAATTAAATCAGCCTTTTTCAACCCTAATGATGCAACTGCTATTGAAGGATCAACTAATTCAATTTTAGAACTTGTCCTTAATTGAATACTAGATCTTAAATTTAAGTTTGTTGCTGGAACATACTCTAAAACAAATAATTTTTCTAAAGTACTTAAATAATCATCAACAGTAGGTCTTGATATTTCTTTAGAAAAAATATTAACTACATCATCTATTATAGTTGATTTATTAGTAGCAGTAGAAATATTTCTACTAATACTTTTAAGAATAGCATCCATTTTAATTTTATCTCTTTCTACACCATCTACAGATTCAACATCTTCATTAATTAAACTCTTAACATAATCTTTAGCTACTTCATATTTATTATTACCATCAATATTAAGTGTCTCCGGCCATCCACCTCTTATCATTACCTTTATAATATCCTCTAATTCAAGATTAGAGATAGCAGATATTTCTTTTCCTTGAATAATATCCTTTAAAGATACTTTTCCATCTGAATCCCCTGATTCATATAATGACATAGGCCTCATAAGTAATTTAGCAAATCTCCCCGTACCTGTATGCATTATATTATTTTTTTTAGGTTTAGCAGAACCTGTTAATATATATTGTCCTTTTAATCCCGTATGATCAATATCAGTTCTAATTGAATCCCAAATAACTGGATACATTTGCCATTCATCAAACAATCTAGGTTTATCACCTTCTAAAAATAAAGAGGGCTTAGTATCACTAATGTTATCATACTGTATTTTTTTATCCGGATCTTGTAATTCAAGTATACTATTAGAAAACTGTTTAGCCGTTGTAGATTTCCCACACCATTTAGGACCTTCTATTACAACAGCTCCCATATATTCTAATTTATTCTTTAAGGTATCATCTATAATTCTAGGTATATATCTTTTCATAATAAATCGTCTCCTCACTACAATTATATACCATTTTCATATCTTTTAAAACCTTTATTTTACAATTTGTACCTTTTTTATTTTACATTTTGTACCATTATCATTTTACATTTTGTACTTTTCTAATTTATACTAACACTCAACATATAACAGAAGTAATAATACCTAATATTATACCTATTATAAATATAACTCTCTTATCCATTAATATCTTCTTTATCATATAAAAATTCTCCTTAAATTATATAAAACTATCCTAAGATATATGGAGCTGAACTAGTACTATAAACCAAATATATTTTAATTAACAGTCTATTATTTTCTTTCATTTTATAGTAAAATAGTAATAAAAAAGATAGTTTTGACTTTTATTTAGTCTTTTCTATCTGAACTGTAACCAAAAAATTAGTAACTATTAGAAAAATGTTGTTTTTTATATCTAATTATAAAAATTTATTTATCTATCCAATAACCAATCTATAATATTCTTATGTATAATTCCATTTTGTGACAAATCAAAAGTATCAGTAGAAATTACATATTTAGGATAATTATCATCAATATCTTTATATATTACAAACTCCCTATCTATTATTTCATCATTTAATTGATAAGCAACCTGAAAATATAATTTTTCTTGATACCTAGTAGCAATAAAATCTACTTCCCCATTTTCAATATTACCAACTTTTACATCATAACCTCGCGATATTAATTCATTATAAACAATATTTTCAAGATAAGCTCCTAATTGTAATTTTTTAGATGAATTCATTATTTGTCCTAACCCTAAATCTGTTAAATAATATTTATATTTACCATTAAGTATTCTTTTTCCTCTAATATCATATCTATCTGCTTTACTTATAAGAAAAGCCCTACACATATAATCCAAATAATTATATAATGTATTTTTAGCAACACTTCTATTATCTTGCTCAAAATATTTAGATAAACTCTCAGCAGAAAATGTCTGTGATGGAGTTGTTACTATATATTCAACAATTCTATTAAATAAATCAATATTAGTTATTTTAAATCTCTCAATAATATCTTTAATCACAATAGAATCATATACATCAGACAAATAAGTCTTTATCTGTTCTTCATCAGTTAATATAAATCTTTGAGGCATTCCTCCCCACATCATATATTCATCAAAATAAGATTTTAATTCATATTTATTTTTATTTAATACATTTTTTAATTCACATACTTCTTTAAACGTAAAAGGATAAATTTTAAAACTTACATATCTCCCTGCTATATTAGTAGCATATTCTGATGATAATAAATCACTATTAGAACCTGTAACAAACAAAGAAACTTTATTACCAAAATCTGATTTAAATGAATTAACAGCAATCTCCCACTTTTCTATCTTATGAACTTCATCTAAAAATATATAATATTTATCATTATCAACCATTTTCTCTTTAATATATTTATATAAATCATCATCATTATATATATAGCTATATTTTTTTGATTCCATATTTATATATATAATATGATCATCTTTAATACCATTACTTTTAATTTCATTAATAATTATTATATATTATTATTAAACACTTGTCAATTTTGTATTATACATTATACAAAATAATTAAGAAAAAGATTTTTGTATAGCAAAACACATTATCTATAAAACTAAACATATAATAAAATTAATAATACCTAACTCATATAAAATATATTTATATATTAATTATAATATACATCGAATAATCAAATAAAAATAATATAAATAAAATGTAAAATACTATATTTTTACTTACAACACCAATAAATCCTGACTTTTGCAGTAAAAACGAGCAATGCCTTATAATATATGGCATTGCTCGTTTTTTAAATGTTGTACATTATATATTATTTTGATAAATTTAAAATTTTTTTCTTTCTGATAAAGTTTTATATTTTTTATCTAAATTTAGATTATATATTTTATCAATTTCTTTAATAATTTCATT
>CALVPO010000133.1 GCA_944351345.1 uncultured Bacilli bacterium
CAATAGTACCAACAAGAATAGGCTGACCTAATTTATGCCTTCTCTCAATTTCCTTAACAATAGCACTATATTTACCCTCTTTACCTGGATACAACAAATCAACAGCATCTTCTCTTATAACAGGCTTATTAGTAGGAATAGTAATAACATACATATTATAAATATTCCTAAACTCTTCTTCCTCAGTCTTAGCCGTACCAGTCATACCAGACAATTTATTATACATCCTAAATAAATTCTGAAAAGTAATAGTAGCCAAAGTCTTAGTCTCTTGTTGAATAGGCACTCCCTCTTTAGCCTCTATAGCCTGATGTAACCCTTCCGAAAAAGCTCTACCTCTCATAAGACGTCCAGTAAACTGATCAACAATAACTATCTTATTATCACTAACAACATAATCAACATCAATATGCATAAAATAATTAGCCCTAAGAGCCTGAGTAATATGATGAACTAAAGAAGTATTATCAATATCATATAAATTCTTTAAATTAAACTTCTCCTCAGCCTTCCTAGTACCTTCATCAGTCAAATTAATACTCTTAGTCTTCTCATCCATTATATAATCTTCATTCTCTTTTAAAGACTTAACAAAAGAATCAGCCTGAACATACAAATTAGCCGATTGAGCAACACCACCAGATATAATTAACGGTGTCCTAGCTTCATCTATCAATATAGAGTCAACCTCATCCACAATACAAAAATTAAGTCCTCTCTGCACCCTATTCTCTTTCTTAACAACCATATTATCTCTTAAATAATCAAAACCTAATTCATTATTAGTAGTATACATTATATCACAATTATAAGCCTCTCTCTTCTCAGTAGTAGAAAGCTCCCTTAAATTAAGACCAACACTAAGACCTAAAAATCTAAATACATTACCCATCCATTCAGAATCCCTAGATGACAAAAACTCATTAACAGTAACAATATGTACTCCCTTACCATCTAAAGCATTCAAATAAGCAGGCATAGTAGCCGTTAAAGTCTTACCTTCACCAGTCTTCATCTCAGCAATATTTCCATAATGTATAGCCAGTCCACCTAAAATCTGACAATAAAAAGGTTTCATTCCTAAAGTCCTATAAGCAGCCTCACGACAAACAGCAAAAGCCTCTACCAAAATATCATCTAAAGTCTCACCATCAGCAAGTCTTTTCTTAAATATCTTAGTATATTCCTTAAGCTCACTATCAGAAAGCTTAGATACTTCTCCATCTAAAGCTACTATTTGATCAGCGATTACTTTAAATCTTTCTAATTCTTTATATTCATTATCAAATAATTTCTTAAATATTTTAAACATCTTATCATCTCCGAGATATATTCTAACAAAAAAACAAAATAATTACTAGTATTTATACCAAAAAAGCAGAAAAATACTAGTAAATTCCCTAAAAAAGACTAATTAATCATTAGCCTCTATAATACCATAGTTTCCATCTTTTCTTTTATAAATAACTTTAATATTATTATTAATATCTTTGTATATATAAAAATCATGCGATACTAACTCTAATTGTAAAATAGCCTCTTCCTCAGTTATAGGTTTCATCTCAATAGACTTTCTCTTTACAATCTTATTAGGCTTTTCTTCCATATCTTCAGTAGGTTCTAAATCATAATCAAAATTAAATTTCATCTCATTAGATTTAGTCTGCTTCTTTAATTTAGTCTTATTCTTTCTAATTTGTCTCTCAAGCTTATCTATAACCAAATCAATAGCAGCATACAAATCATCGTGAACTTCTTCATTTCTCAAGACATACCTATCATATGGTATAGTCACTTCTATAGAATCCTTTTTACCTTTTAAACTAACTAAAACATTAGCACTAACATCAGCAGATTTAAAATACTTATCTAACTTAGACAACTTAGTCTCAATATAATCTCTAATTGCATCAGTTATAGTTATTTTTTCCCCTCTAATATTACATTTCATAGTTATCACGATCCTTTCCTACACCCTAATTATAACACATAAATAATTAATTTGTTAAAAAAGTAACAAAATCACATAATTTTCCTTATATTTTAGTTTTTTTTACATAAATACTCGATAAATATATTAATAATTATGAATAATCAATACCAAGTATATAAATATTTATTAAGTAAATATAATATATGGATCAGTACTAGTACCAGTACCTTCACTAATTTCAATATAAGGCTTAAGAGAAATAGAAGGTCTTACTCCATACATATAACGCACACCATAATAATAATACAAATCACCTGTAGAATTTACGTAAAAATTACCAGCATTGTCATAATAAAAAATATATGGAGAATTAGCCCACCACGAATTACCACTATAAAGATAATAATTGCTATTTGAAATAAGATATTGTCCTCCTGATAATATTATTTCATCTGCTGTAAGTAACCCTACTGGATAATCCAAATCACCATTACCATTATCTACATTCACCGTAAATCTATCTACTTCTCTACTACAACTAAGATCTGGAGTATATGTTGTATATGCTCTATCTCTAGCACTAAAATATAAATAACTCCTTGTATTTCCTCCATCTGGATTCCATCCATTTAACTGACTTATACTCCTATCATTACACCATACTGTATCCTCTAAATAATCGGAATATCCCTTATCTTCTATATTAGTCTTATACCAATTATCTATCGTTCCACTTGTTGCACTATTTCCTTTTATAGTACTTGATGTCGTATTATTATCTAACATATCTGATAATGCATCTTCTACCTTTTTTCCTCCTGTTAATTCTATGTAATACATTGTACTACTATTTGTATAATATATATAATATACTGTAGAACATGTTGTTCCTCCCATACATGTATAATGATTATTATTAAGTCCTCCATTATATATACTTGACCAACTAGAAGATGATATTGTATCAGTTAAAGTATATGTTCCATTAGAATATATTACATCATTTCCATAATAATATGTGTCTGATACACTACTCATACTTTTACTTTTATATGTATATGGCGTACCATACATATATCCTACATATGCAGGAGAATTATAACTTGAGTTAAATGCCTTATTTCCTATTTGAGAAGCACTTCCTGTATTATCACAAGTACCATTACTAGGTACACCATTATAAATTAACTTAGTTCCACCAGTTTCAGTAGTCCTAACTATCTTCCAACATGTATCAGCAAATATTAAATTATTATTATCTACATCTCCTCTATAATAATATATAGGATTATCATCATTTTCTGTTCCACTTCTAATATATACTCCCTTACCATTAGTATCACTAGAAATCTCACTAAAATCTATATTAGTATCAAGAGTAGCTCCCTCTCTTATCTTACTATTAAG
>CALVPO010000134.1 GCA_944351345.1 uncultured Bacilli bacterium
ACTATACGGTAATATGGCAGGAGCTAAACATCAAGAAAGTTGGCTAGTAGGAGGCCACGGAAAGAAATATGCAGAAGAATGTATTAAATGTGGTAGATGCGAAGAAGTATGTCCACAACATATTAAAATTAGAGATGAACTTGTAAAAGTAGCTGAAACACTAGGCAGTAATTAACTTGTTTTTGGGGACGGAGGAAAAAAACAAGATTTAGTAATTTCTCCTAGCTAAGCCGGAAGCTTATAAACAGAAAAAAAGGAAGTGATTATATTGCAAAATCACTTCCTTTTATGGTAGAATAGTTATAACATAGATATAGAGCGAAAATACAAGAATAAAGGGGGAGTTTTTATGAAGAAAAGAACGAAAATTGTATTGTTTATTGTTGTACTATTGCTTATTTTTATTATAATCGGGTTATATTTATTAACAATGTACGAAAGTTATACTTTTACTATTGTAGAAATAGATGGGAATAGAATAATGGCAGTAAGGCAATATCCTAGTTATTATAGCTTTTCGGAAGGTCAATATAAAATTAAAAATGAGGAAGGAAATGACATTACATTTGAGGGAGTACAGATAGGAGACATTACTTATGTGGAAGATATTTATAGCTTAGTAGAAACAGATAAAATAGGTGCTGATTATGCTTGCGTTGTTATGGATATAAGTAATGGACAAATTCAAGTTGCAGTACCAGATATCCATTTTTATAATTTTTCTTTAGAAAATACTAGCGTAAAAAATGAAAATGGCCATTCTATTAATTACAGTGAACTAAAAGTAGGAGATACAGTAACCGTAGTAGAGAAAAAGGATGTTGTACAAACAGATTTGGCAACTATTCACGAGGGACATTCTGTAGATATGTTAAATACTGTTACAATTATAAAAATAGTAAATCAGGATATAAATGATTTAGTGGCATATACTACAAGAAATAGGGTTGCAACTAAAAAGGCTATAATTGTAGCTGTAAATGAGAATAGCATAGAAGTAAGAGACATAGAAGATAATACAGATATATTTAATGTGAGTTTTGCAGAAGATGGAAACATTGGATTTAGCGAAGGACAAGAAGTTTTAATTTATTTTAATGGCAGAATAGATTTTACACCAACGAAAACAATAGAAAATGTAGATAAGATTCAAATGCAAGAGATATTTTAGCTAGAGTAGTTTATAAAGTGAATTAGGTATTTGCCTAACTTTTAGGATAAGATTCACTTTATATAACTACTCTATTTTTTATTTATTATAAAAATTCTATTGACATATTGTTATATAGTGTTATAATAAGAATATAACAGTTAGAAATAATAGTATCATAAAAAGGAGTGATGGTATGAACATTATAATTAGCAATAGTAGTAGTATACCAATTTATGAGCAAATAAAAACTGCTATAAAGCAAGCAATATTTTCTAATGAATTAAAAGAAGAAGATGTGTTACCTTCTGTTAGAAGTATGGCAAATGATTTAAAAATTAGTTTTTTAACGGTAAAAAGGGCTTATGATGAACTAGAAGAAGAAGGATATATCAAAACCGTTCAAGGAAAAGGAAGTTTTGTTGCACCTAAAAATTTTGAGTTAATAAAAGAAGAAAAGCTTAGAGAAATTCAAGAACTGATAGAAAGGATTTATGATATCTCAAAAATTTCTAATATTACAGAAGATGAAATTAAAGAATTGTTTAAAATAATATTTAATGAGAATTAGAAAGGATAAAAAAGTATGAAAAATAATATTGAATTACAAAATGTTTCTAAAAAATATCAAGGGTTTAGTTTGAAAGAAATTAGCTTTAGTGTGCCAGAAGGAAGTATTGTAGGACTAATTGGAGAAAATGGTGCAGGAAAAACAACTACAATAAAGTCCATATTAAACATTACAAATGCAGGTGGAACAATAACAATATTAGGAAAAGATAATAAGAAAAATGAAAAAGAAATTAAAGAAAAAGTTGGAGCAGTGCTAGATGATAGTTTTATGTCTGAATACTTAACTTTAAAACAAATTAATTCTATTATGAAAGAATTTTATAAAACTTGGAATGAAGAGAAATATTTTGGTTACTTAAATCAATTTAATTTACCAACTAACAAACTAATTAAAGAGTTTTCAAGTGGAATGAAAATGAAACTAAAAATTGCAACTGCAATTTCTCATGAGCCACAAATTTTAATATTAGATGAACCAACAAGTGGCCTTGACCCAGTGGTAAGAAGTGAAATTTTAGATATCTTTAGAAAATATATAGAAGAAGATGAAACAAGATCTATATTATTGTCTACTCATATTACAACAGATTTAGAGCATATTTCTGACTACATTGTATTTATAGAAAAAGGTGAGATTATTTTTAATTTACCAACTACGGATTTATTAGAGAATTATGGAATTATAAAGTGTAGTAAAGAAGATTTTGCTAAATTAAAAAAGGAAGACTATATCAAATACAAAAAAGAAAAATATCAGTATGAAGTCTTAACAGATGACAAATACAAAATAAAGCAAAAGTATAATATTGCAACAATTGATAAACCTTCTATTGAGGAGATTATGCTATTATATATTAAGGGGGATAAATAATTATGAATATTATTAAAGGATTAATAAAAAAAGATTTATATAATTTATCTAGCTACAAAATGTCTTTACTTATAGTTATTATATTTTGTGGAATTGCAATTATAGGTACAGGTAACATTAACTTTGGACCAATATTAATATGCACAATAATGGGAATGATTTCACTTTCTACATTTAGTTATGATGAAATGTCAAAATCGAATAAATATATTTTAACACTACCAACTAACAGAAAAGAAATAATAAAATCAAAGTATATTCTAGCAATTGGAGCGACTATATTAGGTGGGATATTAGGGATGGTTCTTACTATAATTATTGCTAACATAATGAATTATTTCAGACCTGAAAATTTAATTAATTTAGATTACGAAAGTTTAATTGTATCTACTGTAGGAGGAATGTTTGGAATTTCACTAATTCAAGCAATACAGATACCAAGTATCTATAAATGGGGAGCTGAAAAAGGAAGAGTTCAAATGTTTATTTTAGTATTTATTTTAATCTTATTAGTACTTGGAATTGGATATTTGATAATGAATGCAAGTTTCAATATTAATCTAGAAACTATAGAAAATGTTATGAATCAATATGGCTTAATATTGCTAGTACTTCTTATGGCGGTTATGTACCTTATATCGTATAAAGTATCAAATAAAATATATAGAAAT
>CALVPO010000135.1 GCA_944351345.1 uncultured Bacilli bacterium
TAAAAAGAAGACACTCAAAATAAGAAAAAAAACAAAAACATAAAAACAAAAAAAACAATTACCAAAAAACAAAATAAAGAAAATTTAAGAAATCAAATTAAAAAAGTAAATATAAAAAGTAAATTAAACAAAAAAATTATAATGTATATCATAATGTTAATTTTAGATGTATCAATAATAATATATTCAGCTAGACATAATTATGCTAACTATATTACAATAAACAAAGACCATAAAATGTTTGTAGGAGATTCTAAAGATCTATTATTTGGAAAAAATTACATTACTTTAATAACAACATTTTTCTTCTTTATTTATACCCTACTAGCAAATAAAATATTATTTCATGAAAAAAATACTAAAAAATTTATAATCTTGCTACTTCTATTCCTATTAATATTAAATATTATATTATTCTTTATATTTACTAAAAGAGTATATTAAGAGGTGTATTATGAAAAATATATATAATTATACATTAGAAGAATTAGAAACATACTTTATAGAACAAAAAGAAAAAAAATTTAGAGCAACTCAAATATATGAGTTTTTATATAAAAAAAGAGTAAAATCTTTTGCCGAAATGACTAATATAGGAAAAAATACTATAGATAATTTAAAAAATAATTTTACACTTAATAGAATAAAATTCCTATTAAAGCAAGAAGATAAAGGTGTAAAAAAATATTTATTCGAACTGTCAGACAAACAAAGGATAGAAACAGTATTAATGTATCATAATTATGGTATAAGTATATGTGTATCATCTCAAGTAGGATGTAATATGGGTTGTAAATTTTGTGAAAGCGGCAGATTAAAAAAAATAAGAAATTTAGAAGCATCTGAAATAGTTGAACAAATTCTTTATATAGAAGAAGACATAAAAAAAAGAATATCACACGTTGTAGTAATGGGAATAGGAGAACCATTTGATAATTATGATAATGTTATGAAATTTGTAAAAATTATTAATTGTCCAAAAGGAATAGATATTGGTTCAAGACATATAACTATATCTACATGTGGTATAATAAAAGGAATAGAAAAATTTATATTAGAAAAAGGCCAAGTTAATTTAGCAATAAGCCTACATGCCCCAAATGATACAATAAGAAAAACAATAATGCCAATAGCTAAAGCTAATCCCTTAGATAAACTAATGTTAACAATAAAAAAATATATTAAAACTACAAACAGAAGAGTAACTTTTGAATATATAATGTTAGATAACATAAATGACAGTAAAGAATGTGCCTTAGAACTATCAAAATTATTAAAAAATATGAACTGTTACGTAAACCTAATTCCATATAATGAAACAGAAAACATTGGCTATAAAAGAACAAAAAATAGTCAAATAATGCAATTTTATGATATACTAAAAAAGAATAATATCAATGTCACAATAAGAAAAGAATTTGGTAGCAAAGTAGATGCAGCATGTGGACAATTAAGAGCTAACCAAAATATAGGAGGCTAAATATGCAAACATTTTATTTAACAGATACAGGAAAAATAAGAGACCACAATGAAGATAGTGTTATTATTTTAGAAAATAATAGTAATGAATATATATTAGCGGTAGCAGATGGAATGGGTGGACATAAAGCAGGTGAAGTAGCAAGCGCTATAGCAATAAATCATTTAACTGAAGAATTCTATCGATTAGAAACAATAGGAACAAAAGAAAATGCTATTGATTGGCTTAGAAATATTGTAACTGAAATAAATAATAAAATTTTTGAATACACAAGAGAAAATCCAGATAGTAAAGGAATGGGAACAACTTTTGTATGTGCTATAAAAACTCCCAATTATTTATTATATGGAAATATAGGAGACAGCTCTGGTTATGTAATAAAAAATAAAAAACTTCATAAAGTAACTAAAGATCACACTTTAGTAAATCTTTTAGTTTCAACAGGCGAATTAACCGAAGAAGAAGCAAAATATCATCCAAGAAGAAATGTCCTAATGAGAGCACTTGGTGCAAATAATCCAATAGATATAGATATTTTTGATGTTGATACAAATATATCTGGAATATTTTTATGCAGTGATGGTCTAACAAATATGTTAACAGATGAACAAATAGAAAAAGTATTGGATAGCAATTTAACATTAAAAGAAATATTAGAAAAATTAATCAGAAAAGCAAATGCAAGAGGCGGAAACGATAACATAAGTATTGCTTATTTAAAGAAGGAAAGTGGTGATGTATAATGTTATCCAAAGGACAAAAAATAAACGATAGATACGAAATTATTAAGTCAATTGGAGAAGGGGGAATGGCTAATGTATATCTAGCAAATGACACTATCTTAGATAGAAAAGTAGCCATAAAAGTTTTAAGGGGCGATTTAGAAAATAACGAAAAATTCATAAGGAGATTTCAAAGAGAAGCAAAATCAGTATCTGATTTATCTCATCCCAACATAGTAGAAGTTTATGATGTTGGTGAAGAAGAAGGACAACATTATATTGTAATGGAATATATAGATGGTAGAACACTAAAACAACTAATACAAAAAAGAGGAGCTTTAACTGTAGCAGAAGTAATAGATATAATGACTCAAATAACCGATGGCCTATCAGCAGCACATGAAGCATACATAATCCATAGAGATATAAAACCTCAAAATATAATGATCTTAGATAACGGAATGATAAAAATAACAGACTTCGGTATCGCTATGACATTAAACGCAACTCAATTAACTCAAACCAATTCAGTAATGGGCTCAGTTCATTATCTACCACCAGAACAGGCTGCCGGACAAACAGCAACTACTAAAAGTGATATATATTCAGCAGGAATTCTAATGTACGAACTATTAACAGGAAGTGTGCCATTTAAAGGAGAAAATGCCGTAGAAATAGCACTAAAACAAATGAAAGAAAGAATACCAAGCATTAGAAAACAGAACCCCCTAATACCACAAAGCGTCGAGAACATAGTATTAAAGGCTACAGCAAAAAATCCTAAAAATAGATATGACAGTATTAAAGAAATGCATGAAGATTTAGTTCATGCCCTAGACCCAGATCGCCAAAATGAAACCAAGTATTCTTATCCATATCCAGAAAGTGAATTAGATGAATCAAAAGAAATTCCAATAAAAGAAGTAGAACCACAAAACGTAACCAAAACAACTCACATAGAGAAACCACAAGAAGAATACAACGAAACTTCTAAAAAAAATAAAAATAAAAACAAAAAAGAA
>CALVPO010000136.1 GCA_944351345.1 uncultured Bacilli bacterium
ATAACTCACTACTTTCACTATTTTTAGGAATACTACTAAGAATACTAATAAACTTAGCCTGATCAGTAGCACTTATCTTAACATCATCAATAGTAAATTCATCAAATATTACTTTAGCAATACTATTAGGAAAACTAATATCCTGCAAATTCTCACCATTCATATCCTTCATGCTACGAATAAAACTAATCTTATCATCAGTAGATATAACCTCATCTTTATAAGTAGATTTTGGAAGAATTATTTCTAATATACTATCAGGCATATTACCAATTTTACTTAAAACATCACTACTATTACCATCACTTAACTCACCCATTAATGTTTGAAATTCTTGCTTCTCTTCTTCCGTAATATCATCTGATGCCATTATTCTACCAACACTATCAGCATCTATATCCATAGCAAGAATATCAGGTATCATACTAGATAATTTCTCTTCATCTAAACTTGCAGTAACCTTATTTGTTATCTCTTCAAAATTCTTAGTATCTATAACTAAACCTTCTGATATTTCATCAGTTAATTTAGATAACTTATTAGGAGCCATAATTGAAAGTATTGCACCAGCTATAGCCAAAACCAGCGCAACAGCAATTAACTTTCTAAATCCTCTAAGTTCACTAAATAGACGACTAATAGCTCCCTTAAAATCTTTAGCTTTCTCAGAAGGTGCTCCTCTCATGCCAGGACCTCCTGGTCCCATCTTAGGAGTCCTAGTTTCTTCTCTTTTTGCCATTTTCTAATTCCTCCTTTGATAACTGAGACAAAGCAATCTGCTTATAAACCTCACAATTTTTAAGTAACTCTTCATGAGTACCCATACCAACACATTCTCCATTATCTAAAACTAATATCTTATCAGCATTCATAATAGTACCAATTCTTTGAGCAACAATTAAACTAGTAGCATCCTTAGTATACTTCTTAAGTTCACGTCTCAAAACAGAATCAGTCTTATAATCAAGAGCAGAAAAAGAATCATCAAAAATATAAATTTCTGGATCTCTTGCTATAGCTCTAGCAATAGACAATCTCTGTTTCTGACCACCAGAAACATTAGTACCACCTTGTGCTATATGAGTCTCATAACCATCATCCATCTTATCAACAAACTCACTAGCTTGAGCAACCTTAACAGCCTCTTTTATTTTTTTATCACTTATCTTACCACGACCATTATCACCATAAGATACATTAAAATTAACTGACCCATTAAACATAACAGCCTTCTGAGAAACATAACCAAGCTTATTTCTCAAAAACTCTTGCTTATATTCTCTAACATCAACACCATCTACTAAAACACTACCATCAGTAACATCATAAAACCTAGGTATCAAATTAACAAGCGTTGATTTACCACTACCAGTAGACCCGATAAACGCAACCGTCTCACCCTTATTAGCCTTAAAACTAATATTCTTAAGTAAATATTCTTCTGCATCAGGATACTTAAATGAAACATTCTTAAACTCAACTACACCACGCAACTTAGTAGTATCATGATCAATCTCTCCATCCTCTATACTAATAGGAGCATCCATAACTTCATTAATACGCTTAGCAGAAACATTAGCCCTAGGAATCATCATAAATATCATAGCAAGCATCAAAAATGACATAATAATTTGCATAGCATAAGAAGAAAATACTACCATATCCCCGAACAAAGATAACTTATCTACTAAAAGAGCATCCTTAATCAAACCAGCTCCCACAAAATAAATAGACAAAGTTAAAAAGTACATAATCAAATACATAACAGGTGACATAATTGCAAAAGATCTCTGATTAAATAATTGCAAATTAGTAAGTCTATTATTAACTTCATTAAACTTCTCTTCTTGATATCCTTCAGCATTAAAAGCCCTAACAACTCTAATACCAGTAAGATTCTCACGAGTAACACTATTAATCTTATCAGTTAACTTTTGTACAATCTTAAACTTAGGTATTACTATAATAACCAAACAACCAATAACTGACAAAAGTATAACTATAGCTACTCCTGTAATAGCACTCCATTGCCAACTCTTATTAAGTATCTTAAATACAGCCCAAATAGCCGTAATAGGTGCTTTAATAAGTAGTTGAAGTCCCATTGCAATAAGCATCTCCACCTGAGTAATATCATTAGTAGTCCTAGTAATCAAACTACTAGTAGAAAAGCTCTTAATCTCCTGCATAGCCATATCCTCAACCTTATTAAATAATTTTTTTCTAGTCCTTTTTGAAAAAGTAGCAGAAAGCCATGAAACAAAATATCCAACTATAATAGCAAATACTAAGCTTCCAAAGGCACAAAGTAACATAAGTGCACCATTAGATAAAATATCACTCATCTTACTACCATCAGTCTGTACAAGTACAGTTATCTCTTGCATATAATCAGGCATTTTAAGCTCTAACCACACTTGTAAAAAAATTAAAATAAAACAAGCCAAAACTATCAGCCATTCTTTTTTTGTAAAACTTTTTAATAACTTTAACATTTTAATATACAAGATATACTTGGCAACAAAAATATATCCTTACACTCCCTTCTAAAACTATTACTTATCAATATTTTTGAGGTTATTTTTCATATTTTTTAAAACCTTAGAAAATATAGTAAGTTCTTCATTAGAAATTCCATTAACAGCAATTTTCTCTAATTCAGCAATTTTTTTATCATTATATTCAAAAATTTCTTTAGCCCTATCATTAAGAATTATTCTCTTACTTCTAGCATCATCATCATTAATAACTCTTAAAACAAGACCATTACGCTCCATAGTCTTTAACACCCCAGATACAGTTGCTCTTCTTAAATTAAGTATAGATTCTAAATCTTTCTGATAAATATCTTTATTATAATTATCAAGAATATACCCTATTATTTGCATCTGTGTATGTGTAGGAACATGATTAAAAAAACATCCTATATTTTCACAACAATTATCTTTATCATTCAAAAAAATTCTATCTATTATTTTTTCTAATCCTTTTATTTGATATAATATTCTATCTTCTTTCAATATTAACACCTCATATTTTGTCAGTTGCCATACATAGTATATTACTACAACTAAAAAAATGTCAAGCACCTTACAAAAAAAAACAATAAAATCCCCAATGTTATTAACTTAAGAAAAATTAAGATAAAGGATTTAATCTTTTGTCTTTTTTTGTTATGATTAAAAAAAGG
>CALVPO010000137.1 GCA_944351345.1 uncultured Bacilli bacterium
ACTATTACTAGAACTACTATAATAGTAAGCATAAGTACCACCTGTAATTAATACAGCATATATAAATAGACCTAATATTAAGTATTTATAGTATTTGACCCCCCCCCCGAATTAACTTTCGCGTAACCAAATATTTTTTTCATTATCACTTTCTCCTACTCTATTTCTAATCTAATTATACAGCAACTACTGTAAAATTGGAAGTAAAAAAGAATATTATTTTTTATTATAAATAATCAATAAAAAGTGAAACGTGAAAAGAAATAAGGTAATTGTGTTATTTCCTTATTTCTTTTGTAATCAAAAAATAATTTTATGATTGAAAATCTATTGTTATATTTCCTACGCCACCTTCTACTTTTAGTTTGTTATTTCCTGTTCCATAAGTGTTATTAGAAGTTATTTCTTCATTATTTATCTTAATACTTCCTAGTCCTTTTTCTGTTCTTATAGTATATTCTTCACTAGTTCCTGTTATGTTTATATTAACATTACCTACACCACAGCTTATTTCACTTATTCCAGTTATTTTAGATATTATATTTACTTCACCTACTCCAGAATCCATTTCCAAATTATTTAAGGTAGAATTGGTTATTTCTATATTACCTGCTCCTCCATCTATTTCTGTATTATTAAACATTGAATTATTTATTAGTAGTTGTCCTGCTTCATTTTCTACTTCTATTTTGTTACTAGTAATATCAGTTATTTCTATATTGCCTGCACCTTTATCTATGCTTAATTTATTTAATATAGTATTTTTAGGAATATAAATTGTTATTTCTCCACCATTATTTGAACCAAATGGTATTTTTTCTTCTTCTATTTCTAGAGTATTATTTTTTTCTTTTGCAGAATAACTATTATTCACGTCATTCGTTTCTACTTTAAATTCGCTTCCTAATTTTATGGTAATGTTAGAAAATGCTACGTCTAATTCAATATTAGTAATATTGTTATTATAGGTTTCACTATTAGTTGGCTCGTTATTTTTTGTATTATTTGTTTGTGGTTCTGTTATGTTTGATAGGGCGAAAAGGAAATAAAATAGGCAAGAAAATATTGATACTATGATTGTAATTGCTAAGCATATAGCGATAATTTTAATTGTTTTTTGGATTCCATTCATTTTATATCAATACCTCCAAACATACAGAAAGCATCTATATAGATAATTTTTTTAGGTTCTTTGTTTATATGTTTATTTGATATTCCTCCAAAGATTGGAGTTGCTTTTATTTTTACTTCGACGTCATCTGGTATTATTATGTCTATGCCTGCAAAGATACGACTAGCTTTTATTATGGTTTCTTTATTTAATTTTGCTTCTCTTAAGTCTAAAATAACACTTCCAAATACAGAATCTATTTTTGCTCCTGCAAATTTTTCATTAATTTTATTTACTTTTTGTTCTGCAAATGTTGCTACTATGTTTTCTAGTTCTCCTTCACTTGTTTGTTTTATTTTTTTTGTTATGTTTGATTTGGTAGTTTCGTTTACGATAAATGATATACCGGCTGCTATTAGGATAAATGGTAATATTAGTTTAGCGATGATCGTAAAACTTATAATATTTCTTGCGGCTAATAATAAAGCAATACCTATTATTAGTCCTACGATATTAGCAGTTTTATCTTTACTTGTTCTGTCAAATAGTCCTATAAAACATGGAATTATTATGAATAGGCTCCACCAACCTCTAAAGAATATGTTTATATTAGTTAATTCTAAAGCATTTAATCCTAATATTACCCCTATGATTATCAACAAAATTCCCCATAAAATCTTACTTAAATTACTCATCATTTTAGCTCCTTCTTATAACTATTTTAACATATAATTAAAAATATTCCTAATGAAATATGATACTTTTTTATTTCTTATTAGATATATTTTTTATTCCTTCTAATTCTAGTAGTTTTTTCTTTAATTCTATTCCTCCGTTATAGCCTGTTAGACTGTTATTGCTTCCTATTACTCTATGACAAGGAATAATGATACTAATAGGATTATTGCTTACGGCTCTTCCTACGGCTTGATAGCATAAATTTTTAGTAATTCCTTTTTGTTTTAATTTTATGGCTATGTCTTTATAAGTAATTAATTCTCCATATGGTATGTCTTTTAGGATGGTATAAACTTCTTCACTAAATTTTGTTGTGTTTAATTTTATTTTTATGTCTATATTGGGTTTTATTCCTTTAAAATAAGTATCAAGCCATTTTTTAGTTTTTTGGAAAATTTCAAGATTATCATTTTGTTGGTAATTTTCTATGTTTTTTAATTTATGTCTTTGCCCTTCTATATAGAGATTTGTTAGTGATATTCCATCACTAATTAGAGTTATTGTTCCTATTTGGGATTTATATGTTGTTATATAGTTCATTATAATAATTTTATAAAAATACTATATAGAATAAGGGCAAATGGTTTTCCTAATAATATTATGATTATAATTTTTTTTAAATTCATATTACTGAGACCGGCTATATAACAAAGTAGATCATCTGGTAATCCTGGTATGAAAATTCCTGCAAAAAATATTTTGTCAAATTTATTAGTTTTTATATATTTTAGATACTTGTTTATTGTTTCTTCTTTAAATATTTTTTTTACTAATTTTATACCATATTTTCTTGATAGAAGATAGGCTGCTATTGAGCCTAGTGTTAAGCCTATATAATTATATAAAAAACCTAATATTGGGCCAAAGGCTAATACGCCAGCGAAGCAACTTGCTCCTCCGGGTATTACGGGAAAAATCACTTGAAATAATTGAAGTAATATAAAAAATATAGGTGCAAGTATTCCAAATTTCTTTATGTAATTTACTAATATCATTTTATCTTCAAATATTCCTAATCTTAACCCATATATAATAAATATTATTAATAGTATTGTTATTATAATTGTTATAGCTTTAAATAGTCTTTTTGTTATTATTTCTTTATTCATAATTTTTACTTCCTTTTTGTATATTATTATTATAAAGCAAAATTAAATAAATAATATTATTTTTTTTATTATTCTACTATTTTTTTACAAAATTCTACTGCTTTTTTACATTTTTTTTAATTAGACCTGTTCGGAAAGGTTTTTGTTGAATTTTAAATTAAATATGATATCATTAATATAGTAATAAAAGATAGGT
>CALVPO010000138.1 GCA_944351345.1 uncultured Bacilli bacterium
ATATGAAAAAAGGTTAAGAATAATTTGTTGTTTATATAATCAAAATTTATAATTGAGCTTGCCGAACAGGTCTAATAATGAATTTGACTTAGTAGGAGTTTGGGCATGTGATCCTTATATAGAAGAATATTATATATATCAAAATATAAATATAAAGAATTATAATGATAATACGATTATCATAGGAGATTTTAATAGTAATAAAATATGGGATAAAAAAAACAATAAAAGGAATCATACTAATGTTGTAAATGAGTTAGAAGCAAAGAATTTAATATCTGCCTATCATTATTTTTTTAATGAGGAACAGGGAAAAGAAAAACAAAATACATTTTACTGGTATAGGCATTTAGACAAAGGATATCATATTGACCATTGTTTTGTCAAAAAAGATAGAATTAAAGATTATGAAATATTATTTAGTGAAAAATGGTTAAAATTTTCTGATCATATGCCTATTCTGTTGGAAATATAAATTATAATTAGAAGGTGAGTTAAATTATGGATATAAAGAAAATAAAAAGTGAGTTGATTAAGCAGAAAGAATCTAAATTTAAAGGAAATATATATCATTATTCACAAGTTAATTTTGCTTACAATTCAAATAAAATTGAAGGTAACAGATTAACTAGTGAACAGACGGAAGCAATATTTGATACATCTTCATTTATTCCTAAAAGTGATGATTTAATTAAATTGGATGATTTAACGGAATCTAAAAATCATTTTAAATTATTTGATTATATGTTAGATAATGTTGATAACTTATTAACTAAAGAAATGATAATTGAAATGAATAAAATTTTAAAGAGAAATACTAGTGATGAAGAAAATCCTAGATATAATGTTGGTGGATTTAAAGTTGTTCCTAATATAATAGGTGTAGTTAATGTTATTAATACTACTGCACCAGAAGATGTAGAACATGAAATAGAAAAATTATTAAATGAATATAATTCTAAAACTAATATTACTTTAGAAGATATTGTTGATTTTCATTTTAGGTTTGAAAGAATACACCCATTTGGAGATGGAAATGGTCGTGTAGGTAGAATAATAATGTTTAAAGAATGTTTAAGAAATAACATTATGCCATTTATTGTATTAGATGATGATAAACCTTATTATATGAGAGGCTTAAAAGAATATGAAAATGATAAAATGTTCTTAATTGATACTATTCGCCATGAACAAGATTTATATGAAAAAATATGTGAAGAATTACTAGATTTTGAAATAGAAGAAAACAATTAAAAAATTAAACATCCTATAAAGATAGTTATTTATTAAAATTAGGATGTTTTTTTTGATGTTTTAATGATTAAATTAATAAGATATGATTTGATAAACTTTAGCATTATTTTGAAATTAGTTTATATTTATATAATTTAGTATTACTAAAATTAGTTTTTTATCCATAAGTTTAAGTGAGGGGAGAAAGTTATGGATAAGTACAAAATAAATTTTATATTCAATAATGAAAATGATATAAATGATATTTTAATAAATGTTTTAAATAAGGAATTAAAAAAATATATTCAGATTATTTGTAAAAATAAAAAGTGCGGGGTATCATCATTATGTACGCGATTTTCTTTAGAGGAAGGTAAGAATTGTTAAGGAGTTTAAATAAGATATATAATGTTGGTATTTATATAAGATTATCTCGTGAAGATGATGATAAAGTAATGATGAGTGAGAGTATTACAAATCAAAGGAGTTTATTGCTTCAATATGTTAAAGAAAATAGTTTAAGAGTTTATGATATTTATATAGATAATGGATATAGTGGAACTAATTTTGATAGACCTGATTTTAATAGACTATTAAATGATATTGAATTAGGAAGAGTTAATATGGTTATTACTAAAGATATGTCAAGACTTGGAAGAGATTATATTGGAATAGGAAATTTAATAGAAAAATATTTTCCAGAACATAATGTTAGATATATTGCAGTTACTGATAATATAGATACTTTTTTAGACAGTTCTAATAATGATATAGCACCATTTAAGGCAATAATGAATGATATGTATGCTAAAGATATATCTAAGAAGATTAAGTCTAGTTTAAGAGCAAAGCAAAAAGAAGGAAAATGGGTAGGAGGTAGAACTCCATTTGGTTATAATAAAGATTCGAATGATAAAAATCATTTAGTAATAAATGAAGAACAAGCGTTGGTTGTAAAAAGAATATTTGATATGTGTTTAGATGGGTTATCTTTTTTTAAAATAGCAAAACAATTAACTAATGAAGGTATTAAAACCCCTGCTCAGTATTATGATTTTGAATGGAAAAGTAATTATAATTTAAAATATGGTCAGTGGCATTCTAAAACAATTAGAGATATTTTAACTAATAGGATGTATATAGGTGATATGGTACAAAATAGAAGAAGTAAAGTTAATTATAAAGTTAAAAAGGTTATTAAAAATGCACCTAGAGATTATATAATTGTAGAAGGAACACATGAAGCAATTATTGATAAAGATACTTTTTATGAAGTACAAAAAAGAATACCTAAGAATGTAGGAAGATGTGAGAAAAAGGAAATACATTTATTAGATGGTCTTTTATATTGTGGTGATTGTGGTCATCGTATTTCAGTTTGTTCAAGAAGAAAAAAAGATAATAGGTGCTATACTATTTGTAACTATTATAGAACCTATATGAAACAAAAACTTTGTACAACTCATTCAAATAATTATGATGAATTAGAAAAGATAATTATTGATTCTTTAAAGGTATTGTGTTTAGACTATATTAATAAAGATAAAATTAAAAATAGTGCATTAAATAATTTAGATGATGATAATAAAATTAATAACATAAAAGAGTTAGAGATACTTACCAATGATATTAGAAAAATAAATAATAATTTAGATATTATTTATATTGATAAGTTAAATAAAAAAATAACAGAAGAACAATTTAAAAGAGTTAGATTAAAATTAGAGTGGGAATTAAATGTAAAACAAAAAAGATATAATGAGTTAAATAATAGTATTAACGACAACATCAATG
>CALVPO010000139.1 GCA_944351345.1 uncultured Bacilli bacterium
CATCATATCCTTTCGATAGTATTATATCAAAATTTGTTCTTGACTTCATCTATCTCTTATTATAAGAGTCTCCTCATATAAAAACACACATAAAAGAATAATATGAAGATGAGTATTACTTGTAGTATTTACTTTATTTCACTTTTATGTGTACTTTATTTTTAATGTGAGATTTTCGTTTTATTAACTAATCATTGCTATATATAGACTAAACAAATATCTCGTAACTAATTATATCATATTTTTTATATTATTTAACTAATTTAACTTGTAAGTAATTTTACCAATTTTTTGTTTTACAATTACCAACTTGATCACATACCTTATATTTTAAATCTAACTCTTTTTTATTTGAAGCACTAGTACCAATACATTCCCAATGTTGACTTCCATATCTATCAATAGAATTACCTGCATTAATTTTATCGGTAGTACTCCATCTAAATCTACCATTTTTCAATCCAGATTCATTATCAGATATTTTAAAATAAAAATAAGAGTTATGTCCTTCTGCCACATTAGCACAACCATGTCCAGTAGGTTTAGTTTTAGATTTAGTTATTTCACCAACATTAGGTTCATTTTTATCTATTTGTACTGTTACAGAATCACAAGCAGTACAATTATTAGCGTAATCACAAACGGAACCAGGTGAAACATTACCATTAAATGTCTGAGATATATTATAAGATACATTGCCTCTACATTGACTGCCACCTGAATCATCACAAGTACCAGTTACAGTAACATCATTTTTTGTCCAACCACTAGAGCCACCACTAACACTACAACTAGGAGCATTTTTATCAATTTTAACAGGGGTACTATTACAAACTCTATAATTACCAGCTTTGTCGTAAACTGTACCAGGAGAAACATTGCCATTATAATTTCCTGGGACATATTTAGATACATTGCCTTGGCAATCACTACCGCCTGAATCACTGCAAGTACCATATATAGTAACATCACTATTTCTCCAATTACTAGAGCCACCACTAACACTACAACTAGGGGCATTTTTATCGACTTTAACCATAACGTTACCACATGTTCTAGAATTACCAGCATTGTCATAGACAGTACCAGGAGACACATTTCCATCATGATTATAATTTATTTTTTTAGAAATATTTCCTTTACATTGACTGCCACCTGAATCACTACAAGTACCATTTACAATAACATCGTTTTTTTTTTAATTCCTAGAGCCACCACTAACATTACAATTAGGAATTGATGTATCAATTTTTACAACTTGATTAGCAGGACAATTCGTAACATTACCTGCTTTATCATAAACCTTACCTCCATTACCTCGACCTAATGCACCTGCATCACTTATATTCATATTACCTGAATAAGTCTTAGAAAAATTAGCTGTATCACAGCCACTATTTTTATCAGTGCATTTAGCTGTTATTGTTCTGGATTTTGTACTAGACTTAGAATTTATCCATGTTGTACTTCCGCCAGTAACAGTACAGGTAGGTTTAGTTTTATCAACTTTAACAATTACTCCACTACACTTTGTAGAATTACCAGCTTTGTCGTAAACTGTACCAGGGGAAATAGCTCCACCATCTGTTGTAGAAGTAATATTTTGAGTTATTTTATTTTTGGTACAGCCACTTCCAGAATCTTTACATTCACCATATATAGACACGTTTTTATTTACCCAAGTTGTACTTCCTCCGCTAACAATACAAATAGGAGCATCAGAATCAATTCTGGTTAAATTCTTTTTACTATCTAAATAATTACCAGTTTGATCTTGAATTCTGCCAGTTATAACTTTAGGAGTAATGATACTAACGCTAACTTCAAAAGACACTTTATTATCATTATTCTCTACCATATACCATGTATTTTCTTCAATATTTGTAACTTTATCATTACAATTTTTCTTTTGACCATCTTTATTATCACTACACTTTAAAACATTATTAGAAATAACCTTAGCAGTTACCTCACTTTTAAAGTAGTGTAATCCTTCTTCATTATAAATTCCTGTATCATCATAAGTGATAGTAACTTTTTTAGAATTAGCCCACTTTTTATCCTTTTCTATAGTTATAGTAGGAGGATTAAATGATTTAGTAGGTTGTTCAAATGTATTACAAACAGTACTAGTAAGAGTAGTATTAGACGCCTTAGGTTGCATACAAACTTTTATTTTATAATTTGTATCATCTTTTAGAGAGTTAAAAGAACAATCTCCATTAGTACAAATTCCAGGAACTTCTTCTCCATCTTTATCGTAAGACGCAAAAAAGTCAACATCATCAGGGTTAATTTCATCTGATTTAGGCTTAACAGAAATATTTATTCGATCAGTATATGATTCTTTGTCTTCTAGTTCAATTTCTCCTAAAGTTGTATTAATAGCAGACATCTCACAATCTTTTTGTGTAGAATCACTATCATGTATAATTACATTAGTATTATCAGCATTGGTTCCCTGTTTAATTTCTATAAAAGTATTATCATTTATTCTATCATGATAAATATCTTTATCAAAAAATTTTTCATCAAAATAACCATTATTTATAAGCTGTCTAACTGTCATGCAAACAAATCTTCCTTGAATAGTTCCATTATTATCATATTGACCTATCCATTTTATTTCACTACTATTCTCTTTACTATATAGTTCTGCTGCTGATTTTACATTATTTATAGCAAGTACGGTAGCATTCTCTTTAGAATTATTTATAATATTTACAACTGATACAACTACTATACTTCCTATTAAGCCAATAATTGCAATAACAGCAAGCAATTCAACTAAAGTAAAACCACGTTTCTTTTTAATATTTTCTTCATTTTCGTTTTTAAAATATAACCTATGTCTTAAACGACCCAAATCTCTCACCTCTACTATAATTAAAGTATATATTATAAAATTGAAAAAAGCAACAATAATAAAATATTTTAAATAAAAAAATGTTACAGTTCAGATAGAAAAGACTAAATAAAAGTCAAAACTATCTTTTTTATTACTATTTTACTATAAAATGAAAG
>CALVPO010000140.1 GCA_944351345.1 uncultured Bacilli bacterium
GATAATGTAGTGGATAATAATAAATTAAAAAAAGAACAAATTAGAGAGGGAAAAAAAACTTTAACTATTGGAATGGCTATTATAGTACTATTAATAATAGTAGCTGGTGGTACTTTTGCTTACTTTGCATTTAATGTTAGTGATAATACTATTTCTGGAGAAGCTGGTACAGTAAATTTAAGCTTATCTGTTACAAAAGTTTTGCCTAGTACTGGTGATAGTATTGTTGATGATCTATTAGTTGCTAATTTTAATGAACTTGCTAGTGCTTTAAATAATAGTTGTTTATATAGTGATGGTGAGTATGCTTTATGTCAATTATATAAAATTACTCTTACAAATAATTCTGATGGTGTTAATACTAGAGTTAGTGGTAGTGTTTCTTTTAATAATGCAACGGTTCCTAATTTAAGTTGGATAACTATTGATAATTATAGTAGTTCTACTACTTATAATACATCTATGTTAGATAGTAATATTAATACTGCTAGTAGTGCGTTTGCTATGTTTGAGGATAATTATTTATTAAATGTTGGTAGTACTAAAGATTATTATTTATTAGTATGGGTAAATGAGTCTGATGATGTTCAAACTGATATGGGAACTTTTTCTGGAACTGTTAGGTTTGAAGATGAAAATGGTAAGGGTGTAACTTCTACTTTTGGAGTTTCATAAATTATGATAAGTTAGTAATAGGAGTGTTTAGTTAATGAAAAAAGTAATATATATTGTTTCGATTTTTATTGTTTTGGTTTGTGTTTTGATAATATATAAAACTTTGAATAAAGATAATTCTATGATTAATAAAAATAATGATATTATAAGATATGAATTAAAAACTTCTGAATATTTTAATGATATTCCAGATAATGATAAATATTTTATTGATTCAGTTGATGAATTAAATGAATTTTATTCAATATATTCTAATGTATTAGATATAGATTCTAATTATTTGAAAGATAATTCTATATTTATTCAAGTAAAAGAAGTTGGAACTGGTGGTGCTAAAATAAAATTATCTTCTGTTACGTTTGAAAATAGTACTGTTAATTTTAACATTGATGAGGATTATCCGGAAATAAGTACTAATGATATGGCTTTTTGGTATTTAGTTGCTATAATACCTAATGAAAAATTATCTAATTTAGAATTTGATGAATGGAAAAGACCGTCTGATATAGAATTAGAAAATTATGTTTTTGAAATGAATAATAATAAATATCAAATTATAACTAATTTAAAAAGTAAAACTATGCAGGATGATGGTGGTAGTTATCGTAGTGTTTATTATCAAATAGATTTAGAAAATAAAATTATTGTAAAGGTAGAGGAAGATTATTCTGCAAATTTAGGTGGGACTCCTGTTACTAAGAAAAATAATTTATATGTTAAACGTTTAAGTGAGAAATTGTGTAAAACAACTAGAGTATTAATTGAAGAAATACTTAATAGTGATACTGGTACTTTTGATGGTAATATTGAATATTATACAATTTTAGCTGAAGATTATGATAAAATTATTTATAATTTAGATTTTGTAAATGATATTGATGACTTATTAGTGAAATTTGATAATTTATAGATAAATAAAAAAGTACTTAAGTGTACTTTTTTATTTATATAGTTCTTGTTTTATTAAATTGATATTGTTTTTCATTATAGTTAGATAATCGTCATTTGTAGTTGCTATTCCACCATCAATACTATACATAGTATTAATATTTATTGTTTCTATTTTTGTATCTATTATTAGATTTTTTATAGTTTGATTAGTTTCTTCATCTGATATATATATATATTTTATTTGTTTATCATGAATTAGTTTTTTTACTTCCTCTATAGTATTTTGGCTTAAATTTTTATTTTCTTCTAATGAAATAACTGTTAGTCCATATTTTTCAAGATACTTAAATAAATCATTATCAACTACTATGGTTTTGTAACTAGCATTAGTTATAGATTCGGTTAAATCAGCATCAATTTTAGAAATATTATATTCTAATTCTTCATAATTTTTTTCAATTTCTTCTACTAAATAAGGATTTGTTATATATTCTGCTAAACCATTTTTAATATTTTCAGCCATCATTAAATAATTATATGGGTTTAGCCATAATTCTTCTACTGAATTATCATAATTCATACCGGTAGATACATCTATTACTTTTAAATTAGAATTATTATTTATCATTTTTACAGCATAGTTTCTATCTTTATCTAGGCTATTGAAAATAAATAAATCACTTTTACTGTATTCTTTTAATTTTCTATTTGAAATTTCATATTCATCTATATCTACTCCTGTTGGATAGATACTATATATTTTCGAATAATCGCCATATAATACATTTATTAGATAATTAATTGGGTAGGTTGTTGTATAAATATTAATATTTTTCATATCACTATTTTCAATTTCACACCCACTTAATAGTAAAGCAATTATTATGATTAATAAAAATTTTTTTATATATTTCATGATAGCCTCCTTATTAACTGTTTATTTAATTTTACAATATTTTAAACAATTTGTAAACAGTAACAAAAAAATAATCTAAAAAAGTAAAATAGTGGTATAATTAATTGTATGTAAGGAGAGTGATTATTGTGCATTTATTAAAAAAACTTAATATTAATCCCAAAAATATATCTCTTTATGAAACAGCGTTTACACATACTTCTTATAGTAATGAACATAGTAATTGTGAGAGCTATGAAAGATTAGAATTTTTAGGTGATGCAGTTTTAGAACTTATTATTAGTGATTATTTATATAATGAAAGGCATTTAGAAGAAGGTACAATGACTAAAATGAGATCTAGTTATGTTTGTGAAGAAGCTTGTGCTACTTATTCTAATGAGCTTGGGTTTGCTAAATATATACGTCTTGGTAGTGGTGAGAATGGAGCATCTATTACTATTTTGGCTGATGTTTTTGAATCTTTTATTGGTGCTACTTATTTAGATCAAGGATTTGAT
>CALVPO010000141.1 GCA_944351345.1 uncultured Bacilli bacterium
TACTAATTATCACTCCTATCTTAATAATTAGTATATCATATTTTCAAAAATTACCTGCGAAAAAAATTTACACCCGTATAACTTAATATTTTATTTTACATTTTTTTAATTCCTAAATGCTCGTATGCTAAATCTGTTACCATTCTTCCTCTAGCTGTTCTTTTTAGCAACCCTATTTGTAATAAATATGGTTCATATACATCTTCTATTGTCGATGATTCTTCTCCTATAGATGATGCTAAAGCCTCTAGTCCTACTGGTCCCCCATTAAATCGTTCAATTATAGCCATAAGTAAATGATAGTCAGTATCATCTAATCCCACTCCATCTACTTTTAATCTATCTAGAGAATTTTTGGTTATTTCTAGAGTTATTACATTACTACCTTCTACTAAGGCAAAATCCCTTACTCTTTTAAATAATCTATTACAAACACGAGGAGTACCTCTACTTCTTTTAGCAAGTTCTAAAGCAGCCTCATCATCAATTGGCATTTTTAAAACCTTGCTAGTTCTTTTAGCAATTTGAAATAATTCTTCATCAGTATAATAATTAAGTTTTGATATAATTCCAAAACGATCACGTAGAGGACTTGATAAATCTCCTGCCCTAGTTGTTGCCCCAATTAAAGTAAATTTTGGTAAATTAATTCTTATATTACGACTAGAACTTTCACTACCTACTACTATATCCAAATAAAAATCTTCCATAGCAGGATATAATATTTCTTCTATAAATCTAGGAATTCTATGTATTTCATCAATAAATAAAACATCTCCTTCTTCTAATGTAGATAAAATAGCCGCTAAATCGCCACTTTTTTCTATCGATGGACCACTTGCTGTTTTAATATTACTTCCTAATTCATGTGCAATTATATATGCAAATGTAGTTTTACCTAATCCCGGTGGACCATATAACAAGACGTGATCTAGTGGCTTTTTTCTAATTAAAGCACTTTTTATGAAAATTTTAATATTTTCTTTTACATCACTTTGACCAACATATTCTTCTAGAGTTTGTGGTCTAATATTCATCTCATCAGCATCTTCTTTTAAAAGAGTGCTGGTTACTAATCTATCATCCATTATATCACGCCACTTTCTGTAATTAATCTAGTTAATTAAAATTATAACAACGTTTTTATTATTAGTCAACATTTTACGAATAATTGTTTGCATTTAGAGTCTTTATATTTTATCAGAAGGCTAAAAAAATATTAAAACATAAAAATAGGGAAAATTCCCTATTTATCTAATTTTACTATAACCAACAATATTAATAAGCAATAATACTAAATTATCATTAATAATACATACTTACTTTTATAAATGTATTTATATTATACACAATTTTATATTCTCATTAATTCTTGCTCTTTATCCTTTAATTTTTCATCAACTACTTTATTATATTTATTAATTAATTTTTGAACTTCTTCATTACCTAATTTTTCCTCATCTTCAGGTAATTTTAATTTTTTGATATTACCATTAGCATCTTGCCTAATATTTCTAAGAGCAATTTTTCCTTCTTCTGCTATTTGTTTTACTTGCTTAACTAATTCTTTCCTTCTATCTTCTGTTAGTGCAGGTATTACTAAAAATATACTTTCTCCATTATTGTTAGGAGTTAAGCCAATATTTGCCTCAAATATAGCTTTTTCTATATCACCTAAGATACTTTTATCGAATGGTTTAATTAATAATTGCCTAGCTTCTGGAATAGAAATATTTGCTAACTGTTTAATTGGTGTCTCTACTCCATAATAATCAACTTTTATCCCATCTAATATATTAGGATTGGCTCTACCAGCTCTAATGTTAATAAATTTTTTTTCAATAGCTGATATAGTTTCTTCCATTCTACTCTCACATTCTAATAAAATTTCTTCCACTTCCATTAAAAATCACCTTTCTTAATTTAATATATACAATTTTAACATATAAAGATTAAAAATAAAAGTAGATTATTAAATTATGTGTAATTATTTTATGAAAGAATCAGTATCATTATAACTTTAATTATATATAATAGAAAAAGGAAGATTATCTTCCTCATCTTTAGTAATTTATACTAATTTAATTACATCATATCTTCTAAATCATCCATAGTCTTTTTTGATACTCTTTTAACGTCATTTATCATTCTTTTCATATTACCATTTTTTATTTGTTGGTATAATAATGTACCACCAACACCCATTCCAATTAATAATAGTTTATTTTTCAAATTCATACTAATCACTCCTTTAGAATATATGACATTTAGGATATATATTTTATATCCATTATTATTATGTATTATAAATATAAAAATATACTAATTATTATATTTATTTATAATCATTTCTTTTAATGTAGTTTTTCTATTATCTACATAATCATTCTTAATACCATTTATAAAACAATTTGGATCTCCTAATATTATTAAAGATTTTTTAGCCCTAGTTACAGCTGTATAAATTAATTTATTATAAAGCATTCTATTATAATTATTAACCACTGGCATAATTACCACAGAAAATTCACTTCCTTGTGATTTATGTACACTTATAGCATAGCCATGCCTAATATTTATTAACTTATCTCTAGTTATTGTTACGATATTATCATCAAAATCAATTATTAATTCATCTTTTTTACTTTTTGATTTTTCACCAGAAACAATATCTATTATATAACCAATATCACCATTTGAAAGATTAGCATCAGTATCATTTATTAATTGTAATACTTTATCACCCACTCTATAAGTTACATCAGATAATTTTATTTCATTTTTAGTAGGTGAAGGTGGATTAAATATTTGCTGTAAATTTCTATTTAAATTATCTATTCCATTTATACTCTTATATATTGGAGCTAGAATTTGAATGTTTTTATCTGTATATCCTTTTAAAATAGCTTTTGTTACAATATAATTTATTGTACTTACTATATTAGTATTATCACATACT
>CALVPO010000142.1 GCA_944351345.1 uncultured Bacilli bacterium
CATAATATGATTAGATCCAAAATTAAAGAGAAGTTGCTTATTCCTAAGATTGAGGTAAAAGAAGAGAAAGAGAAGAGTGTTACTTATGAGAATCTTAGTCTTAATCTTAGTAGGGATATTGTTAATGAGGATAGCAATGAAAATATTATTGATGATTATAAGAGTAGGCTATCAGATTTAGTTAATTTTAATTATGATAATAGTAATAATATTGATGATATAGCTAGTGATGAGTATATAGAAGAGGTTAAGAGTTCTAGTGATAAATTGCCAGAGTTATATCCGGTTGGCCTTGCTCTTGGAACTTATATTGTTTGTGAGAATGAGAAGGGTATTTATTTGATTGATCAGCATGCTGCTCAGGAGAGGATTAATTATGAGAAATATTCTTATTGTTTATCTCATCCTAGTGATAATACAATAGAGAGTATTGTTCCTATTGTGATTGATTTACCTACTGATGAGTTTTTAATGGTTAAGAAAAATATTGATATTATAAGAGAGTTAAATATTGGAATAGAAGAGTTTGGTGCTTCTTCTTATAGGATTACTTCTCATCCTACTTGGTTTCCTAGAAATAATCCTGATAAGGTTATTAGAAATATAATTGATCAGGTTATTTCTAAAGAGAAAGATTTTAATCTTGCTAAGTTTCATGATCATTTGGCTGCTACTATGGCATGTAAGGCTAGTGTTAAGGGAAATACTAGGATAACTATTCATGATATGGAAAGTTTGATTAGTCAGCTTAGGCATTGTGATAATCCTTTTAATTGTCCTCATGGTAGGCCTACTATTATAGAGTTTACTATTTATGAGATTGAAAAAATGTTTAAAAGAAGTATTTGATGTTGTGAGAATGTTAGTTTTTTGTTATAATTATTAAAATAGGATGGTGATTAGATTGAATGGTAAAGAGTTAAAAGTTGTTGAATATGATTTGAAATTTGGTCAGAAGCCTAGAATGGTTAATGTTTTTGGAGTGTTTAAGTATAAGCCTAATAATAATTTGTATGTTATTTATGCTGATGTTGATACTACTTATAGTTATGTTAGTTATGGTAGTTCACATGTTAAGAATGATTCTGTTTTGTCCATGAGTTGTAATAAAGATAAAGATGAAGAGATAATAAAGGAATATATATTTAAAGTTACTAAGAAAGAGAAATTAGATGATTTTGAAATGATTTCTCTTGATAATATTACTGATATAGAGATAATTTCTTCTAATAATTTGGAGATAAAAAAGGAAGTAATGAATAAGTTAGTTGACTTGACAATTCCTAAGAAAAAAGAAAAAAAAGTAGAATCTAAAACGGCTAGTAAGAAAAAAAAGAGGAAAAGTGGCTATAAGATAATGTTATTACTTGTATTAGTATTAATTTTAGTAGGGTTATTTTATTTTTATACTAAACCTAAAGAAAATGAGGATATGGTTGCTAAGGATTTTGTTTGTACTAAAAGTTATGAACATGATGAGTTAGATGGTGTTATTGTTGATGAGGAACATCAATATAAATTCAATAATTCTGATATTCTCTTAGAGATTGATTCGGTTACTCTTTATAGGTTTGATAGTGAAGATAATTACTTTAATTTTATTAATAATTCGTTGTATTATAAATATATGCCTAATGGTGATGATACTATTGGTGGTTGGACTCCTGATAATGAAAATTATACTTTTAAGATGATAGAAAATATTGAAGTGGATGAGGGGTATGATGGTGCTACTAATTATGAAGAAATATTGGCATCATCAAGAAAAGTTGGATATACTTGTAATGAAAATGTAGAGAAGTGATTTCAATGAATAATTTTTATTTATTATATGGGACAGATAAATCAATTATTAATAATGAATTAGATAAGATAATAGACAAATTGGGGACAAGTGATGTTATTAGGTATTCTCTTCTTGATACTCTAATAGAAGATATTGTAATGGATGCTGCAACGATTAGTATGTTTTCTAATAAGAAAATAATAATAATTGATGATGCTGTCTTTTTGTGTGCTAATAAGACTATTGATAAAATTGAAGTGTTAGAAGAATATTTTAATAATTATAATAAAGATAGTTATTTAATATTTATTGTTAATAAAGAGAAAGTTGATACTAGAAAAAAAATATATAAAGAGATAAAGAAAAATGGTACAGTTATAGAATGTAATAAAGGAAATACTAATTATGTTGTTAGTTATATTAATGATTATGTTAAAAGTAATGGCTATAAAATAAATGATATTAAATATTTTATAAATATTGTTGGTACTAATTTAGATAATATAAAGAATGAATTAGATAAGTTATTTATGTATAGGTTAGATAGTAGAAAAATATCAAATGAAGATATAGATTTAGTAACTATTAAGAATCAGGAAGATGAGATATTTAATTTGACAGATGCTGTTATATTGGGGGATGTTAAGAAGGCATTAGTATTACTTGAAGAGTTTTTAAATAAGAGTTATGATGAGATACAAATTCTTTCTTTGTTAGCTAGTCAATTTAGATTTTTGTTTCAAGTAAAAAGACTTGCTAATAAAAATAAAAGGTATGATGAGATTGCTAAGATATTAGAAGTTAATCCTTATAGGGTTAAGTTTACTATTAATAAGCTTTATACTTATAATGAGGATATGCTACTAGAAAAAATTAAAAAATTAGGGAAAATTGATTATGATATTAAATTAGGAATTATGGATAAAAGATTGGCGATAGAAATGTTTATATTAGATAGATATAATTATAACAATACATAATAACAATACATAATTTTTATATTAATTATATAATAATATGCATTGTTTTTTATTAGCTGAATAAGTAGGTATAGGTATTTGAAAAATGTAACTTATTAGTTAAAAATAGTTGCTTTTTTTTTTTTTTTTTTTTTAATTATGT
>CALVPO010000143.1 GCA_944351345.1 uncultured Bacilli bacterium
TTAAACATTTTAACAATGTAACATTTTCGCTTAGAATTAGCTATTAAAGTTTGTAACATTTTCGCTTAGAATTCACATAATTTTATAACATTTTTGTTAATTACAAGTTATAAAAACAGTATTTTTACCATATATTTAAAAATAAATATTGTTTTTTTAATTTATTTTTGCTATCATTAGTATGTGCTTTAGAAGGGAGGATATAATGAGTAAAGAAAAAGATAATAGTGAAAGTAAAAAAACTACTACTAAAAAAGCAACAAAGAAAACTACTACTAACACTAATTCTAAAAAAGATGCAGTAAAGAAAACTAATACTAAAGCAAATAATAAAGACACAAAGAAAAATCTTGAAGAAAATAAAAAAGAAGAAATAATCAAAGAAGAAAGTGTTGAACAAATAATAGATAATGATTTTGATTACGATGAAGATCTAGAAGACAGTTATGGTGATGATTTTCTAGAGGGAGAAGAAATAATTGAAACTAAAAAAAATAGTAAAGAAAAAGATAACAAAGAAAAAGCAAAAAAAGAAGTTTCTAAAGATAATATTAAAAAAATAGAAAAAATGGCTAAAGAAAAGAAAAAAACTAAAAATAGTAATGGAAGTAAGGTAAAAGATTTTGGATATTTCTTAGAAATGCATAGACATGTTATTTCAAGTTTTATCGCTGGAGTTCTAATAACTATCTTAGTAGCATTCATTATTTGGCCAGAACGTATTGCTACTTTAAAAAATGGTACACAGCCAGTAGTAAAAGTAGATGGAAAAACATATACAGCTAATGATTTATATGATCAAATGAAAGAGCATTACTCTGTTAGTCAATTATTAGATGCTATTGATAATGATATATTGACTGAACTTTATCCAGAAAGTGATGAAATGAATGAAGAAGTAGAAGCTACAGCAGAAAATTATATCAATATGTATCAACAATATTATAACTATACAGAAGAAGAATTTCTATCTGCTAGTGGATTTGCTTCACGTGAAGATTATTTAGAATATTTAAAATTAGATAATCGTAGACAAAAATATAGAGATGAATATATTGAAGAAAACTTAACAGATGAGGAAATTCAAGATTACTATGATGAAAATGTATATGGTGATATAAATTGTCAACACATATTAGTAGAAGTTGCTACTGATGATGCTTCTAGTGAAGATAATAGCGATGATAACGAGGAAGACAATAAATTAAGTGATGAAGATGCTAAAAAATTAGCAGAAGAAATAATTGATAAAATTAATGATGGAACATCTTGGGAAGACATAAAAAAAGAATATGAAGATCAAGTTACTTTTGAAGATTTAGGTTATCAATCATGGGATTCAGATTTAGAAGATTCATTTAAAAATGCATTAAAAGACATGGATAATGACAGTTACTCTGAAGAACCTGTTAAAACATCTTATGGCTATCACGTAATTTATCGTCTAGATCAAAAAGATGCACCTTCTTTAGAAGATTCTAAAGATAAAATAATTGAAAATCTAATTACAGAGAAAAATAATGAAGATGCAGATATTATGTATAAGGCTTTAATTAGCTTACGTGATGAAAAAAATATAGAGTTTTCTGATACAGATATGAAAGATAAATATGATAATTATAAAAAAGAATATGAATAAAATAAAAGGAATATAATCAACAATAAAAAATTGATATATTCCTTTTATTTTATATAAATGAAGTAAGAACACCTAATACTAATCCTATTATAAATATAACTCTCTTATCCATTACCATTTTCTTTATCATATAAATTATCTTCTCCTTAAAATATATTATCCTAGTATGTATGGATTGGAACTTGTTCCCCCGCCCCTACTATAGTAACATCGGATTTCAGATAAAGGACTGGGCGTATAATATATGATGACTCCGAACTTCTAATAGCATCACTTACATTGCCTTCAAAACTTACATAATGCATATCATTATCATTACTAGCAAAATTTGGTGTCATTGTCCATTGAAAATAACTATCATCGAATAACCAATCGTTGTTTGTACATTCTGTATTTCCTGAATCATCTCCATAATTTGCTCCAGAATAATGACAAAGACCTAAGTCCGTAGCATACATATAATCACTAGCATTCATTATTCCTATTCTACCATTCCACTTTAGCTCGTTTTCAGCATTATAAAAATCATTAGCATATTTAGTATAACTACCACCTACAACACCTATATTATAGTTTGCAAATTCTATCATATTTTTTGAATTTTGATCTAATCCTATACTAGTAAAATCACATATTTTATCAGTATAACAACTTACTGATTTGCTATTATAGTATAAAACATTTAATGCAACCATCAAATCACTTTCACCAGTTTTAATATCATGTTCTCCCCAAGAATACATACCAATAGATTCATCTCTTATTATTTTTAATCTAGTTTCTTTATTTCCTGTTCCATCATCTACATTATTAAATACTCCTATTATTCTCCATGTCTCTCCATTAAATGTTACATAGTTATTAGGATCTGCTCCATAATATCTATAATCGCCATTATTATCTAACATAATACCTTGAGTAGCATTTAAATGAACTTCTGGATTAGATTCATTCCCACCAATATTAACTGTATTAATAGAAGAACCATCATTATATAAATTTATTATTTTATCAGTTGCAGTAGGAGGTGGAAGACATTTGGCATAAGTCTCATCTAAGGCATCTTGAACATTAGTAGCTTCTAGGCCACTATTAGAATTATCATAAGTAACATTAGATGAGTATATAGTATTAGCAGCATATACTCCAGTTGCTGATAATAATAACCCAACTATAACGCATATTAAGAATTTATAATTATTTTTTACAAACTTAGA
>CALVPO010000144.1 GCA_944351345.1 uncultured Bacilli bacterium
ATTCATTGTATCATATATAGCCATACCAGCTGTAATACTCCCACCAGGAGAATTAATATATATAGATATGTCATCATGATTAATACCATCTAAATATAATAGCTGAGCAACTATACTATTTGCCATATTATCATCAATTTCTCCACTTAAAATAATAATTCTATCGCGAAGTAATCTAGAATAAATATCATAAGCTCTCTCTCCCATACTACTTTTCTCAATTACCGTAGGAATCAAATTCATTATTATCACCTATAATTATTTTAAGCAATATACATGTAAAGTATGTAACAATTTTTTTGACAAAATAATCATATATTAGTATAATAAAATTAGACTATAATGTGAAAGAGTGTGATACTTATGGAAAAAATAATAATTAGTTTTGAAAATGGCACAAAAAAAGAATATAAAAAAGGAATTAAATTATATGAAATAATACAAGATATAAAAAATGATTATCAACATGATATAATAAGTGCAAAGTTTAAAAATCAACTTATTAACTATAATGATGCCATCATGAAAAGTGGTGATCTTGTATTATTTGATATTACTACATCTCAAGGTAATAAAATTTATGAAAGAGGATTAATTTTTTTGTTTGAAGTATGTGCACTAGAAATATTAGGAAAAGATACAAAAATAAAAATAAGACATCCAATTGATAAAGGAATATATTGTGAAATAGATAAAAAAGTAACAGAGAATAATTTAAACAGTATAGCCAATTTAATGCGAGAAAAAGTAGACAGATCTCTACCTTTTGAACAATTAGAAACCTCACGTTTAGAAGCAATAGAATACTTTAAGAAACAAAAAAGATATGATAAAGTAAAAACTTTGTCTTATACTATATCAAATTTTGTAAAGCTATACAAATTAGATGGTATATACAATTATATTATAGGAGATCTACCAGATAATACTAGTATTTTAAAACATTTTGAATTAACCCTATTAGAAGGAAAAGGAATAGTATTAAGATTTCCTTTTACATATAATAATGGAAAAATAAAAAAATATGTATATCATGAAAAATATGTAAAAAGTCTAGATGAATATGCCAAATGGGGAAATCTTTTAAATATAAATAATTTAGGCGAATTAAATGAAGCTATTATAAAAGAAGGAAGTGGCGAAATAATAAATTTATCAGAAACTATCCAAGACTACAAATTATTATCAATAGCTGAAGAAATATCTAAAAGTAAAGATAATATAAAAATAGTTCTATTGTCTGGACCTACTTCTTCTGGAAAAACCACAACTTCTAAAAAATTAGCCCTATATTTAAAAACATTAGGTTTAAAACCTCATTCTCTATCATTAGATGATTATTTTCTAGAAAGAGAAGACACACCACTAGGAGAAGATGGAAAACCAGACTACGAAGGTATAAGAGCAATAGACATAAAATTATTTAATAGACAAATAAAAAAATTATTAGAAGGACATGAAGTAATAACTCCAACCTATGATTTTGTAACTGGTAGTAAAGTATTTAATCGTCCATTAAAACTAGATAGTAATGACTTATTAATAATAGAAGGTCTTCATGCTCTAAACGAAGAAATAACTAAAGAAATCCCTAAGAAAAATAAATATAAAATATATATAAGCCCACTAATATTTTTAAATATAGATGATGATAATAGAATAAGTCTAACTGATGTAAGATTATTAAGAAGAATGGTAAGAGATTATTATACTAGAGGACGCAGCCCTTCAACAACTCTAGCCTCATGGCAAGACGTAAGAAAAGGCGAAGAAAAATATGTTTTCCCATATCAAGATGATGCTAATGTTATATTTAATTCATTCCTGGCATACGAACTAGGAGTATTAAAAATCTTTGTTGAACCACTATTATATTCCGTACCACCAGAAGACCCAGAATACCATACTGCAATTAGACTATTAGAAATATTAAGACTAGTTTTACCAATAAAAAGTAGTGATATTCCTCAAACATCTATCCTAAGAGAATTCATAGGTGGAAGCTACTTTGAAAAGTAAAGTATTTATAAAGAACTATTTACTTTAATTTTTGTAAATAGTTTTTTATATAATTTAATTTCTATTGTAAAATAGCACATTAATAATAAGCAAAAATATTGAAGAGCTAAAATTTTAGTGTTATAATTAAAGAGAAAGTGAGGTTTATAATGAAGTATACAACAGAAGTAGAAAATATGTGCCAAGTACGAAAAGGCGCAGACCATGGACCAGCCCCAATTCCTGAAGAAGGAAAATGGGTACAAGCAAAAGAAATAAAAGATATTTCAGGCTTAACCCATGGTATTGGTTGGTGTGCCCCACAACAAGGAGCATGTAAATTAACTCTAAATATTAAAAATGGAATAATAGAAGAAGCATTAGTTGAAACAATAGGTTGTTCTGGCATGACACATTCAGCTGCTATGGCTGGAGAAATATTAGTTGGTAAAACAATATTAGAAGCATTAAATACAGATTTAGTATGTGACGCTATTAACACAGCAATGCGTGAATTATTTTTACAAATCGTCTATGGAAGAAGTCAATCTGCATTCTCAGAAGGCGGCTTGACTATCGGTTCAGGATTAGAAGATTTAGGAAAAGGACACAGAAGCCAAGTAGGAACAATTTATTCTACTAAAGTAAAAGGACCAAGATACTTAGAATTAGCAGAAGGATATGTAGTTGAAATAGGATTAGATGAAAATGACGCAATAATAGGATATAAATATGTAAACTTAGGAAAAATGATGGATAATATCAAAGCAAAAATGGATCCAATGGAAGCAATAGAAAAAGCAAGTGGAACATACGGAAGATTTGAAGAAGCAGTCAAAAAAATAGATCC
>CALVPO010000145.1 GCA_944351345.1 uncultured Bacilli bacterium
AAAAAATAAAAAAAATTAAAAAAAAAAAAAAAAAAATAAATAATAAAATAATTAAAAAAAAAAAATTAAATTTTTTTTTTTTTTTTTTTTTTTTTTTTGCTAAAATACAGTTAACTAATAATAAAAATATAGGTAGGTGCTAATAATGAAGAAGATATCTAAATTTATAAAAAATAATTATAAATTCTTAATAGGTGTTATAGTAGGACTACTATTATCAGGTACTGGAGTATATGCTGCTAATACGATATATTCTAAGAATGTTACTTATGATAATTCTAATAGTGGTTTGTCTGCTACTAATGTTCAAGATGCTTTGGATGAAACATATAATAAATGTATGCCAACTGCTGTAGAAAAAATTATAAATTTATATGAAGATGGTTCTTCTATTAATACAGTTAATATTGGTGGTAGTACCTCTAATCCTCAAGTTAAATTAAATGCTACTCAAGGTATTATGTTAGATAATAATGGAGATTATAGATATTATGGAGCTAATCCTAATAACTATGTAACATTTAATGATGAGACATGGCGAATAATAGGAGCATTTAATAACGTAGATGATGGCACAGGTAAGAAAGAAACAAGATTAAAAATAATAAGAGATGAATCCATTGGTTCTTATTCATGGGATTCAAGTGCTAGTACAGTAAATTCAGGGTATGGAGTAAATGATTGGAGCAAATCGGATTTGATGACAGAATTAAATACTTTATATTATAATAGCACCTCTGGTACTTGCTATAACGGAAAAAATAATGCTTCAACAACTTGTAATTTTACTAGTACAGGTTTAGACAGTACAGCAAGAAGTATGATAGATGATGCAGTATATCATTTAGGAGGAAGTTCAAATGCTAGTGGATTATATGCAGATGATTATTACAACGCAGAAAGAGGAACAACAGTATATAGTTGCAGTACAGATGATGGAGCATGCCCTAGAGCAACAACATGGACAGGAAAAATAGGAATAATGTATCCTAGTGACTATGCGTACGCTGTAGATTTAAGCCTTTGTACTAAAACTGGATCTAATTATAATAACTCAACTTGTAAAAGTAATGATTGGTTATTATATAGTCAATGGACAATTATGCCTGCCTCGTCTAGCGCCTATAGCGCGTTCGCCGTTTCTTCGAATGGCTACGTCTACTCCTACATCGTCGACTCCACTCGCGCTGCTCGCCCTGTCCTTTATCTGAAATCCGATGTTACCATAGTAGGGGGCGAGGGAACGAGTTCTAATCCATATACGTTAGGAACAACGTAGACAAAGGTTTCCGGCTGGGCTGCTAGGTCCAGCAGAAACATACCCGAGTTGTGCGGTATAATCGCACGATTCGAGTAGGCCCAAGTGGGCACTAGTAAAAGAAAGTAGGAATAAATATAAGTAGAGAATATTTAAGGAGAAAGTTATATGTTAAAGAAAATAATAATGGATAAAAGAGTTATATTTATAATAGGAGTAATATTAGGTATTCTTACTTCATTTATATAAATATGAAATAAAAGAAATAGAGTTAATCTTTCATAGATTTTTCTATTTCTTTTATTTCCTTAGTAGATTTACCTGTTATATCAGATATTTCTTTTATATCATAATCTTTCTTTAACATATTTTTTATAACATCTATTGTCTTTTCTCTTAAAGTTTCTTCCTTAGTTAATTCAAACCTATATTCAATATTATCTTCTAACTTAATAGCTTCCTGATTATTTTTGTCGCAACTAGCATTATTAATGTCGTTAATAAATTTTTCTTTTTCCATATTATCTAACCTAACACTTTCTAAGATAGAAGAAATATCTTCTAAATAATCACAGTACAATATAGCAGCTAATTTTTCTAATTCAGATATTTCTTCTTTACATATATTATTATAAACTAATTTATAGCATTCTTCAATATCAATATTTATAATACATATACTTTTGGATAAGAAATTCTTTGAATCATTAGCATCTAACAAATAATATTTGTTAATAGATTTATTGTTAGGATTTTTGAATTTATTAAAATTAACTTGAATTAAGTTATATTTTTTAAATTCACTATATTCATTCCCTCTATTAAAATGCTCGTAGTAGATCTTAAAACTATATGTCATATTTCGTTCTACTACACCAGGATATTGTTTTCTATTAAGTTCTATATTTAAGTCATTTATATTATCTAACTTTATAATATAATCACAAATTAATTGTTTATCATTATAATTATCAATAGGTAACTCATTATTTTTAATAATAAAATCTTTATCTTTAATATCTATATTAATATAAGAGTGTTCTAATATAGCTTCAATTAATTTAGATAATATTACTTTATTATTACTAAATACAGCTTTGAACATAGCATTATAAGATAAACTTAATATCTTAGTTTTCAATTATAGTCACATCCTCAAGAGGCATAATAATCTAAATAAAAATATAAAGCAAATCACTAAAAATAAATTCTTGTTTATAAAAACTCTTTAAAATTAGAAACTTGAAATAAAATAAGCACTAAAAATTAGTTTCTGGTAGTATTTATATTTCTTGATACAATTTTTAGTTAAATAAATATATTCAAAAATAGAATGAAGTAAAATTTAATAAAATTAAATCTTTACATTATAAATGTAAAATGCAAGATTTTTTTTTACTTCCTTTTTTAGGATAATTGCTGTATAATTAAGTTAAGAATAGATAAAAGAAAGTAGGCGATAGTTAGTGAAGAAAATGCTTGGTTACATAAAAGTTAATTCGGGAGGTTAAATACTATAAATATATAGTATTAGTTCTATTTATATATGCAATTGTTATTACTGGTGGTACTTATGCTTACTATTA
>CALVPO010000146.1 GCA_944351345.1 uncultured Bacilli bacterium
TTATTTAATTCATATTTTATAAATTTATCTTTTATATCTATTAATAATCTCTTTTTTAACCAAAGTGTTCTTGTTGCATAAAGTTTTACACCTTCTACCATGACAATTTGTCAATATATTTTTATTATATTTGACCTGTGTCAATAACATTTTAAATAAAGACTTAAACTAGAGTGTCTAAGTCTTACTTTGTATTTTAATTCGTTTCTTCTTCATATGAATTTAGTAGCCATTTATCATTTTGTTTTATAACAGATACATTTATTTGTTTAATTGTTTTTGTCGTATTATCATGATCATAATATACAGCGTTAATTTTAGCGTTAAATGATTCAACAGTTATATTAGTTATTTCAAAACTTGATTCATTTTCGTTATATTTTTCTAAATATATATTACCACCTTTATTCCATCCATTGCAATAAAGACTACCATTTTGTTCATAATAACTACTAACTGTATTACCATCAATAGTAATAGTTTTGTTATAATTAGTACTTTTTAATAAGGTATTGGTCATATAATTTTTTAGATAGTTTTCTAATTCTTCAAAACTATTATAACTAGCTGATTTAGAATAAGTAAAGCCATTTAAAGATAAGGATGAATTTGTCTCAGTTGATACTTCTCCACAATAAGACACGGCTTCATTAAATATATGTCTTACAGCATCGTTATAATTATTTTTTAAAATGACAATTGCTTCATCATCTGTCAACATAGTATTAGTATCTTGGGAATTAAATGATTCATTTTCAGTATTCTCCTGAGGTTGTATCTTCTAATTTATCGTTTGAATCAGCTTTTTTATTAAAAGTTATTGTATCTGTTGCAAATAATACTACTAATGCAATTAGAATTATTATTATAACTATTAATAAAACAATAATAATATTCTTACTTTTATCTTTTTTCATAATATAATATTTACTCCTCCTTATGATAATTTTATCATACTTAAGAATAAATTTATAAAGATATTTATATTATTTTACATTTTTATGTAAATTGCTTGGATTAAGAGTTTGTCCTGTCTTAAAAATTGTGGAATGAGTATTATAGAAATGAAAGAATATTTAAAACTTTGTTTGGAGGGAGAAAGTTCTATTCCAGAGAGGCAAAAGATATTAGATATTAAATTAAAAGAATTAAATAATAAAATTAGTGAGATACAAGAAAGTATTGATTATATTCATTGGAAACAGAATTTTTATAATGATGTTTTAAGTGGTAAAACTAAATATTATAGTAATTTAATTAATGATTAAAATGATGCCTGATATAGACATCATTTTATTTTTTTAAGTCAATATATGTTCCATTCTCACAATGTTTATAGAATTCTTGTACTGTGATATGATATTTTGGCTTTTTATATTCACGTAGTATGATATTTTCTTTTATATAATTGTTATTTAATTCATATTTTATAAATTTATCTTTTATATCTATTAATAATTCTTTTTGAGTGTTATATTCATGTATTCCTCTAAATTTTTCCCAGGCATGTTCAAACCAATAATATTTATTATTTTTTTCAAAAGTTAGAAATGTATGTGTTGGGCATTTATTATCATCATAATGGACTATAAAATAAGTTTTAATATTATAATCATTTCCTTTAAAATAATATCTTTCAAGTTCTACTTGATCCCAACATACTCCTATTTGGTTTTTTATTACTTCTTTAGGAGATTGTAATATATAATTATCTGAGTATGTTTCATCTATAATAGTATGTTTAGTTTTATTTTTATCAATCCAGCCATACTCTATATTTTTCATTAAGTTCATTATTTCAAATTCATTATAGAATTGCCAGATATTTAGTTGTCCTTTAGCTTTTATAGGAGTTTTTAGTGGTGTTATATTTTCTAATACCCAGGCATAGCGTCCCTCTTTATACTCGCCACAAATATATTCTTGATAGTTATTCTTTTTTATATTCTCTATATATTCTTTGGTCATATAAACACAATCAACTAAATTGCATTTACAAATTATATGGCCAAAATTTAGAGGTAAATTATCTAATAATAACATTAATTCTTTATTGCTTTTAGTTTCTCCAGAAATTTTGGTAGAACTAGCATGAATATATAATTCTCCTCTATAATTAGTTTTCCAACTTCTTGTCTCAATTCTTTTCTTTTTTTCTTTTATTAGAGTAGCATATGGCTCTGTTAAACTTAATACTTTCATAATATCACCTATATATGTATATTTTTAGTTAAATAGGCTTTCATCTAATAATGGAATAATATCTATTTCTGGTTCTTCATAAGGATGAATTTTTCTTAATTTTGATATTACTTTTTTTACTTGATTTATATTACATATAATTTCTAGCTTTTCTTCTTCTACATATTCTAAATTATTTTTTTCTCCAATATATGGGCTTGCATTATTGTTAGGTTTAAAGGTACCTATACATTTGGTAGTGGTTGTACAATGAGTGTAATCCCCTATTTTTCCAGCTTCTAATTTACATAGTTCTTCTCTTATAAAATTAACATTTTCTGGTGGTATAGTTACTATTATTTTTACTTTATTAATTGTTATATTCATATTCTTCTCTTTCTAGATAATGATATTATATACTTAAAAATATTTTTAATCAATGTATATTCTAAAAAAAGTGGAATTGGACAGTTTTTTTGGAATGAATACATATAAAATTATATAAATGAAGTAATAATCCCTAATATTACTCCTATTATAAATATGACTCTTTTATCCATTATTATTTTCTTTAACATAACATCCTCCTATATTTTATTGTAATTACTTCTTTTATATAAATGTTAATAAGCTATTTGTTACTCATACAAAACATATGGACTA
>CALVPO010000147.1 GCA_944351345.1 uncultured Bacilli bacterium
AAAACAGTTAAGGTATAAAAATAGATAGAATTTGTTAGTTCTACCTAATTTTTGTCATGTCCTATCTGAACTGTAACGCTTATTGCTTTTTTTCTTTGAAAATTTGTGTCTTTATTTTAAAAAGTGTGATAAAATATTAATATAATTATTAAATTTAGAGGGAAGTGTTATAATGTTAGATAAAAAAATAGCATTTATTTATGGGAATACTGATGATAATAGAGGTATAAAAGAGGGACAAATTGAAATGATTGGTGATGCTCATGATGAAGATGAATTACATATTAAATGTATAATGGATTATACTAGTGCTAAATATTCTGATTTATCTATGTTTAAGCAATTAAATGAAAGACATACTCCTGAGACTTTTGCTTATTTTTATACTCTTCTTGGACATATAGTATTTTTTAATAATACTAAGAATATAGCAAAGTATGGTAAATTAGGTTTATTGATGATGCCTAAGAATATTACGGAGGTTCAAAAACAAAGTTTATATGAATTTATTGAGACAATTCCAGATTTTTCTATAACTATTTCTTATGATTTTAAGGTAGAAGATGGTTTTTTAGAAGATAAAGAGATGTCTTCTGTTAATAAAGAGTCACCTAAAGATTTATTAGATAAGTATTTTAATAAAGTTGAGGAGTTATCTGTTAAACCTAAACATAAATAGTATATTTATATTAAACTAAAGTTTAGTATTACATGATGTGGAAGAAATTTTTACTTATAATTAAGTTTTTTCTTTTTTTGTGAAAGAAAGGTTGTGATAGTGTGGTAAAGTTTATTAAAGAATTATTTCCTTATATTGTTATATTTGTTGTTGTTGTACTTATTAGAAGTTATATTGTTACTCCTGTAATTGTAAGGGGAGATTCTATGGATGATACTTTAGAGGATGGGCAAGTATTGTTTTTAAGTAAGATTTCTTATAAAATGCATGATATTAAGAGATTTGATATTATTGTTATAGAAGATATTGATGGGGATTTGATAATTAAGAGGGTTATTGGATTACCTGGTGATGATGTAAGTTATATGGATAATAAACTTTATATTAATGGGAAAGTTGTAGAAGATAATTTTGGTATTGGGGATACTAGTGATTTTACTTTAGATGATATTTGTGATATAAATAATGATAAATGTGATGGTGAGATACCTGATGGTAAGTATTTGGCTTTAGGTGATAATAGGGAGGTTTCTGCTGATTCTAGAGTTAAGGGGTTATTTGATAGTAATCAGATATTAGGTAAGGCTACTTTAAGGGTATGGCCTTTGACTAAGATAAAAGTAGTTAAATAATCTTATAATTAAGTGGAGGTAATTATGAAGGTATTGATTTTGAATGGAAGTCCTAATAGTAATGGTTGTACTGCTAGAGCTTTAGAAGAAGTTGAAAAGACCTTAAATAAGGAAGGAATAGATACTGAGGTTATGGTTGTTGGTAATAAAGATGTAAGGGGATGTATTTCTTGTAGACATTGTGTTAAGTATGGTAAGTGTGTTTTCGATGATATTGTTAATGAAATTTCTCATAAGTTTGAAGAGGCTGATGGTATTATAATTGGTACTCCAGTATATTATGCAGGTGCTAATGGAACTATTTTATCTCTTTTAGATAGATTATTTTATAGTTCATCTTTTGATAAGTCGATGAAAGTTGGAGCGGCGGTTATGTCTTCAAGAAGAGCTGGTTCTACATCAGCATTTGATGATATTAATAAATATTTTACAATTAGTAATATGCCTATTGTTTCTAGTAGTTATTGGAATGAGGTTCATGGATCTAGTGCTAGTGATGTAGAGAAGGATTTGGAAGGATTACAAACAATGAGAAATTTAGGAAGAAATATGGCTTTTATGATTAAGTCTATACATTTAGGAAAAGAAAAGTATGGTCTTCCTAAGAATGAGTGTGGAGAATTTACAAGTTTTTCAGATGGGTTATAATAACTTAATATTTTTTTGTTTTCAATAATGTTGATTTAAAATTAAAGATGTTTTGCTATAAGTTTGGTACAATGAAGTTAGTTAATTAGGGAGATTATATATGAAAGAAATGTGGGATTTGTATGATAGAAATCGTAATATGTTAGATAGAAAGGTTGAACGTGGTACGAAATTAAATGATGATGAATATCATTTGGTATCTAATGCTTGGATTAGAAATAGTAAAGGTAAATTTTTAATTAGTCAAAGAGTAGAATGGAAGTCACATCCATTAATGTGGGAATGTACAGGTGGTTCTGTGATAATGGGAGAAGATACTTATCAAGGTGCTATTCGTGAAGTAAAAGAAGAACTTGGGATTGATGTAAGTAATGTACCATATGCTTTTGTAGGTACGACAACTAGATATTATAAAGATTGTCCAGATATATTAGATGTTTATATTTTTGAAATAGATATTTCTATAGAAAAAGTAACTTTTCAAAAAGAAGAAGTTAATGATGTTAAATGGGCAACTAAGGATGAAATATTAGAGCTATATAATAGTGGTAAGTTTGAAGCTACTGGCTTTTTTATGGATGCTTTAAATTTTGAGCGTGAACTTTATTATAGTAATGTTTAAAATTTATAATATTTTAAAGTAAACAAAAGAAATTCAGTGGAATATGAAAATGGAAACGAGGTTTAAATATTTTAAGTAGTATTACTGTTAAGGAAATCGAACTAAAAAGTTTTATTGAAAGCAGTTAATAATGGTCATAGTATAATATAAATGAATATTCTATATTTTTTTAAAATAGTAAATAATATAATATAAAAAAATACTATATTTTTATTTTATATAG
>CALVPO010000148.1 GCA_944351345.1 uncultured Bacilli bacterium
ATTTGCTTTTTGATGAAGTCCATCTATATTTTGAGTAATGATAGCTTTTAATTTTCCTTCTTTTTCTAATTTTGTTAAGTATTTATGACATATGTTAGGTTTAGCGTTTAAACAGTTTAGTTTATCTTTGTAAAATTTATAAAATTCATCAGTATGTTTTAGAAAAAATTTATGGGATAGTATTTGTTCTGGGGGATATTTGTATTTTTGGTTGTACAAGCCATCTTTACTTCTAAAGTCTTTTATGCCACTTTCAGTTGATACTCCAGCACCGCCAAAGAAAACTATATTATTTGCCTCTTGGATATATTTATTTAATAATTCTATTTTATTCATTGTTATCACCTGTAATTATTATAATATAAAATTTATTTATTTTGAATGCATTATCTGTAAGTTAAGATTTTTCTTTATGTTTTGATGATTATATGGTAGAATAATTAATATGAATTTGTAGGTGGTGAAATTATGGCTTCTTATGTTGTTCATTATATTGCAGGAGAACAATTTTTAAAGTCTCTAAATAAAATTAGAAAATTAAATAAAAATGAAGTTAATAAATTTAGACTTGGTAATTTGATTGTGGATTTTGTTAATATAAAACAGCCTGATATTGATGGACTTTCTGATGATGAAATTATTAAGATCAAAGAGCGATATAGAATAGAGAAGACTAGTCGGAAACTTGTTACTCATTTTAGAGATAAAGAGAATATAGAGTTTATATTTAACTTACCTAATTTAGAAAGATTTATAGATAAATATAATGATTTATTGATGAAAGATTTTTCTGTTTTAGGATATTTGTTTCATCTTTATATTGATAAGTTTTTTTTGAAACATTGTTTAGTAATGTTATAACTTGTTTAGATGCTAATAAACAACCTACTAATTTGTCTAGAGAGTGTAAGTATGTATTTATAAATAAAAGTAATAAATTAGTTTTAAATAGTGAGTTTTGGAGTGGTAATAATAGTATTTATAATGATTATGATAGGCTTAATGTTTTTTTGATTAATAAATATAATATAGATTTTGATAAAGATGAATTGATTGAGTTTGCTTTAGCTGATTTTATTAATCCTGGTATTGATGAAGTTAATTATAAAGATGTTAGTAGTGTTATTGAGAAAATGGATGGTTTTATTAGAAATAGTAGACTTTTAAGTGGTGATCTTTGTATATTTGATGAGGATTATATTTTGAAATTTATTTCTTATTGTAGTGATAGTTTTATGGAAAAATATGGAGATATAATTTATAAGTTGGCAGGGTGATGTTATGTTTAAGATAGGTAATGTTTTGATAGATAATAGGATTGTTTTGGCGCCTATGGCTGGTGTTTGTAATAGTGCTTTTAGGAAAATTATTAAGCAGATGGGGGTAGGGCTTATGTATGCTGAGATGGTTAGTGATAAGGCTCTTTTGTATGATAGTAAGAAAACTAAGGATATGTTATATATGGAAGAGTGTGAGAGACCTATTGCTCAGCAAATATTTGGTAGTGATAAGGATACTTTTGTAGAGGCTGCTAAGTATGTAGAGAGTTATATGAGGCCTGATATTATTGATATTAATATGGGGTGTCCTGTTCCTAAAGTTGCTGTTAAGGCGCAAGCTGGAGCGGCACTTCTTAAGAATCCTCTTAAGATTAAAGAAATTGTTTCGGCGGTTGTAGATGCTGTTTCGGTTCCAGTTACGGTTAAGATTAGAAGTGGTTGGGATAGTGATAGTATAAATGCAGTAGAGGTTGCTAAGATTTGTGAAGAGGCTGGTGCTAGTGCTATTACTATTCATGGTAGAACACGTGCTCAGGGATATAGTGGAACTGTTGATTATGATATTATAAAAAAAGTTAAAGAAAGTGTATCGATTCCTGTTATTGGTAATGGTGATGTAGTAGATATTGATAGTGCTAAGAGAATGTTTGCAACTGGTGTTGATGCTATTATGGTAGGTAGAGGTTGTTTAGGTAATCCGTGGCTTATTCGGGAATTAGTTACTTATTTTGATAAAGGAATTGTTATTGATAAAGTTAGTTATAAAGAAAGAATAGAAATGTGTTTTCATCATTTAGATTATTTAATGAAAATAAAATGTGAGAAGGTTGCTGTATTGGAAATGAGAAGCCATATAGCATGGTATATTAAAGGGCTTCCTGATTGTGTTTCTGTTAAGAATGAATGTTTTAAGGTTAATAGTGCAAGTGAGTTGAAAAATATATTGAAAAGTTATTTAAATAAACTTGATAGTGGTATATAATGGAATGGGTGATTTAATGGAGAAAAAATTAGAGAAAGCTACTTTTTTTAAAAGATTTATGGCACAAATTATAGATATGTTTATTATAGGACTTATTATAGGGATTATTACTATGGGATTTAGTACTAGTAGGATAGAGAGGCTTGATTCTGAGCTTATTAATCTTATGGATAGTTATACTAGTGGGGAAATTACTAGTGATAAATATATTGATGATTATATAGATATTATGTATGATATTAATAAAGCAAGTTTTAATAATAATTTGGTTTATTTGGTTATTTGTGTTGGATATTTTTTAATATTTCAGTTTTTGAATAAGGGGGCTACTATTGGTAAGAAGATTATGCATATTAGAGTAGTTAGTAATGATGGGGGAGATGCTGGTTTTGTACAGATGTTTATTAGAACTAGTATTATTAATGAGATAATACCTATTTCTATGTTACTTATCTTGGTTATGGTTAGTAGTGGAGGCTTATTTTTTATATTTTATAGTATGATTAGTGTTATTGAATATATATTTGTAATTAT
>CALVPO010000149.1 GCA_944351345.1 uncultured Bacilli bacterium
AAGAAAGCTAGTAAAGATAGAGTATTCTTATCAGAATGGTGTGCTGATATGTTTGCTGCTGATGTAGAAGCTAAAGAAAGACAAGCCGATTATGAAGATGGGTTTAATGATGGATTGAACGATGGAATTAGTAAGGGAATTAATCAAAATACTACAAAAATAATAAAATCTATGTTAATGGAAAACACCGATTATGAATTTATCAGTAAAGTTACTGGTAAATCTATAGAAGAAATAAAAGAAATAGAAAAATCTATGAAAGATTAACCTATTTCTTTTATTTTATAATTATTCTTTATAACTAAAACAATTAGCATAAATGTGATAAAACATTAAAAAAAACTAACAAAAACGTGATAAAATAATGAATAATTATTACAAAAGTGTGATATAATGATATTGAGGTGATGTAATATGAAAAGATTTATAACAGAAAAACTTATTAATTGGAAAAATAGCACAAATAGAAAACCCTTAATATTAAAAGGTGCAAGACAAGTTGGTAAAACCTATATATTAAAAGAATTTGGTCAAAATAATTATAAAAATGTAGCATACTTCAACTTTGATCATGATAATGGTCTTGCAGATTTATTTATAAATACTAAAGATCCCAAAAGAATTATTGAACAATTAACATTAGTAGATGGAAAAAAAATCAATCCAGAAACTACACTAATAATTTTCGATGAAATTCAAGAATGTCCTGATGCACTAAATTCACTAAAATATTTTTGTGAAGAAACTCCAGAATACCATATAGCATGCGCTGGATCTTTATTAGGAATTAGATTATCAAAGACGTCTTTTCCCGTTGGTAAAGTAGAATTTTTAAATTTATATCCAATGACCTTTAGTGAATTTTTAATTGCAGATAACTGTGAAAACCTAGTTAATTTTATGAAACAAATAAAAGAAATAAAAAAAATACCTCAAATATTTGAATCTCTACTTATAGAAAAATTAAAAACATATTATATTATTGGAGGTATGCCAGAGGCAGTTAATAGTTGGGTAAACGAAAAAGACATAGAAAAAGTTAATTATATTCAACAAAATATATTAAATTCTTACGAAAGTGATTTTTCTAAACATACAGATAATACAGAAGCTAATAAAATATCATTAATATGGAATGGTATTCCTTCACAATTAGCTAAAGAAAACAAAAAATTTGTATATCAAGTAGTAAAACCAGGAGCACGAGCAAGAGAATACGAATCAGCTCTAAATTGGTTAAATGATGCTAATCTTATTTCTAAATGTTATTTAGTAAATAAATGTAGTTTTCCTCTAAAAGCATATTATAATTTATCAGCATATAAAATTTATATGAATGATATTGGATTACTTAGAAGAATGTCTAATTTAGATAGTAATATAATTTTAGAAGGAAATAAACTACTAGAAGAATTTAAAGGAGCATTTACTGAAAATTATGTTGCAAATACATTATGTTATTTATATAATACTAACCCTAATTATTATACATTTGATAGACATGAAATAGACTTTGTTATTCAAAGAAAAAACAAAATTATACCAATAGAAGTAAAATCAGATAAAAATACAAATAATAATAGTTTAACTAAATTTAATTCTAATAATGATAATGAAATATCATTTAGATTTTCTTTGAATAACTTAACTAAAGATGAAAAAATAATAAATATACCCCTATATTTTATTGAATATATAGATAATTTAAATATATAAATATTAAAATAGTAATTATCACTTAAGAATAATTACTATTTTAATTTATCTAAACTATAATCTTTAATAAAACTATCTATAACATCAGTATCACTAATATTTATAATATTAGCAAACATCCTACCATCCTCTATATATATAAGAGCAGGAGTACCAAATAGCTCTTCATCTATTCCAAGTAGTTCTAAATCTTCTTTAAACTTATCATCACTAACACTACTAACATTATAATATTTATAATTAATACCCTTATCATCTAAATATACTCTAGCCTTATTACAAAACTTACACTCATTATAATCAGTATTATCCATATATAATACATTAGTGCCCATTAATACATTATTAACATCTACATTAGCATATATCTCATCCTTAGCTAAACTATTCCTAACTATAACTATAAATAATACTACAACTACACAAACTATAGCTATACTAAACTTATCTTCCTTTAAATTAATATTCTTAAACTTACCCTTTAAGAATATTAATTTATCCTTAATAAAACCTAATATCTTATTACTAATTATTATAGCCTTATCTTTAATAATATTAAAAATATTATAACTATATTTAGCTACTTTCTTAACTATAACTATTAATTTATCTTTAACTTTATTTATTTTATCTTTAAACATAAGTATCACCTGCTCTTATTTATTATACTTTATTTTTAGTATACTTTTCAATCACTTGTATATCAAGGAATTACAAAAAAGTGTCAGTCAGTGAGTAACGTATATGGATTTGAACTTGTTCCCTCGCCCCCTACTATGGTAACATCGGATTTCAGATAAAGGACAGGGCGAGCAGCGAGAGTGCGGTAGACGGCGTAGGAGTTGCGGACGCGGCCAGTCGAATAAACGTAGAACGCGTAAGAGGCGTTAGACGAGGCAGGCATTATTGTCCATTCATTAGAACCTAGGTATAACCAATCATTACTTTTACAAGTTGAGTTATCATAATAATATCCATCTTTAGTACAAAGGCTTAAATCTACGGCATATGCATAGTCACTTGGGTACATTATTCCTATTTTTCCTGTCCATGTTGTTGCTCT
>CALVPO010000150.1 GCA_944351345.1 uncultured Bacilli bacterium
AGGAGAAGAATAGTGCTTATGAAGAAATAAAAAACATTAATAATAACAGTGGATTAGAAGAATCAATAGAAAAGAAAATAGGAAGCGAATACGACTGTGAAGCTTTCACAAAAATAGAAGATACTTCAGTAAAAGTAGTAGTAGATAAATGTGAAAACTCTAAAACATTAGCCAATAATATTATGCGCTTAGTTCAAGAACAATTTGATAACAAAATGTATATTTCTGTAAAATTCCAATCATAATTAAAATTAACCCTCACCAATTTTATCTAAGTTCATAAAATACTATTGAATTTAGTATCCACCTTTTAGGAAGTGAGGGATTATGAATAAGAAAATATTGACCAATAGGGAGGAAGAAGTATTTTCTTTACTAGTTAAAAATAAAACTACCAAAGAAATAGCACAAGCTTTAAATATTAGCGAAAAAACTGTTAGAAATCATATTTCTAATGCTATGCAAAAACTTGGTGTTAAAGGACGTGCTCAAGCTGTAGTTGAATTAATTAGATTAGGAAATATAAAATTATAAGTCACAAAAGGTGGCTTTTTTTTGTTTTAAATATTAATAAGTATAAAAATAGTTGTAACCCAATCAATAATATGATAGAATTATAGTAACAATTGGAGTATTTATGAAATAGTAGAGTAATTGAGTTATTTAGAATATAATTTATATAGATAATTACAAATGACTATTATGGTCTATAGTAAGGAGGAGGATAATAATTTATAATAATCTAATCTATAATATAAGGAGAAATATATAAGATGAGAATAAGTAAATTTTTGTTAGTTTTAATTACTGTTGGAGTAAGTTTATTAAGCAGTAATGTTTATGCAGAAGAACAACCAGCACCAGTATCACTTAAATTAGTAGAAACAGAGTATGTTAATGTCTATACTGTTGAATTAAAAGATTCATCTGGAAATATCTTAGAAAACGATTGGTATTCTTTGGATTCTGATTCAATGTTTAGTTATGATGACTATTGGATTTTAGGCAATTCTAACTCACTTAATCAAGAAATTACAGGAACAATTTGTGCTGAAAATACTAATATATGCGATAGTGTAACAGGAAGAGTTTTTATGACTAATACTTTTTATAACTATTCTACTGGTTATAAATATATTAGTAATAATGAAAGTTATTCTTTTGAATTCATAGAATTAAATCAATTTGATTCTTCACTAGCAAACGAATTCGATACAGAAAATTATGAATTTATTTCTGGATTTGGAATTAGTAATATGATTGGTCTTCCGTATAAATATAGTGAGGAAGGAACATTATATATTCCAGCAACTGAAAAAATGAAAGAATATAAAAAAATATACATCTACGTTGCTAATGATAGTTTTTTACAGCAAGGATCAACTTGGCAATATGATATATTTACAGGTCAATATATAGAAGGTATTTATAATGATGGTTATTATGCATTTCGTGGTATTGGGATAGGAAGATATTATATTTTAGGTTCAAAAGATTCATCTTATACTTTAACCGATGGAAATGTTACATTTAAATCAGAAACAGAATTAAATAGTAATTATACATTAAAAGCTACGGATATATATTCAAATTTAGAAACTGAAGAATTAAATAATTATAATAGTAAACTAAATGGAAAAATGTTAATAGGTTTATTTGATATTTCTATTATGGATGGAGTAAATAAAGTTGATATAGAGAATGGTAAATATACTATTAGGGTTCCTATTAGTGATGAGATGAAAAAATATAGTGGATATTATGTTGTTTATATAAAAGATGGAGCAATTGTTGATACTATAGATGCTAGAGTAATTGATAATAAATATATAGAATTTGAAACAACTCATCTAAGTGAATATGGAATTGTTGGTGAAGATAATTATATAAAAGGAGATATAAATGAAGATGGTAGCATAAATTTAACTGATGTAATTTTAGCACTAAGAATATCTTTAGATTTTGATGAATCAACTGATAAAACTAAACTCATTGGCGATTTAAATGATAATGGTCTTATTGATTTAACAGATGTTATTCTGATTTTAAGAAAAAGTCTAAATTTAGATAGTTAGGAGAGAAAATGTGAAAAAAATATTTATATTATTAATTAGTTTTTTTGCTTTGGGTATTAGTATAAACGAAGTAAAAGCTGAAAACAAAATAATTAATACTCATAGTTCATTAGAACATTCTAAAATTGACGTTATTGAAAAATATAACAGCACATTTAATACATTTAATTATGGTACTAGCATTTATGAAAGTGAACCTTCTTTAACGGCACCTTATTATGAAGGAACATTAAAAGAAAATGTAACAACTTCTGTTTTAAATCAAATTAACTATTTTAGATGGTTATCTGGATTAAACGAAGTAACTCTAAATACTGATAAAATGCAAAGAAGCCAGAAAGGAGCGCTAATAAATGCAGTTAATGATACTTTAACTCATTATCCTACCCAACCAAGTGATATGGAAGATGATTTTTATGACGAAGCTTATGCAGGAGTAAACGCTAATTGGGATTATAATTATACTGATACTTATTCAGGTAATGTTACTTGGGGAAGTAGTGTTAATGGTTTTATACCAGCATTAGTTGATGATTCAGGTGTATCAAGTGTTGGTCATAGATATAGTATATTAGACCCTTATGCCTTTATGACTAGTTTTGGTTTTATAGATAGTACT
>CALVPO010000151.1 GCA_944351345.1 uncultured Bacilli bacterium
AAGGGGATAAGATGAATTATGAAAATTTAGATATGGGAGCATATAATCTCCATATAATAAAAACAAAAAAATTCAAAACTATTACAGTAGAAGTAAATTTTAGAGAAAAAATGAATAAAGACTCTATTACAATGCGTAATTTATTAAAATCAGTTCTATTAAGCACTAATAAAAATTTTAAAACTGAAAAAGAATTAATAAAAGAAACAGAAAATTTATATGATTTAAAATTAATTAGTTCTAATACTAGAATAGGTAATTATAGTAATTTAGCATTTAAAATAAGATTTTTAAATGAAAAATATACTGAAAAATCGATGAATGAATATTCAATTAACTTTTTATTAGATGTAATTTTTAATCCTGATATAGAAAATAATAGCTTTAAAAAAGAAATAGTTAATAAGTGTAAATTAAAATTAGAAAAAAGCATTAAAAGTCTACCAGATAATAAATTAAAATATGCTCTGTTTAAATTATTAGAAACTACAGGTGATAAACCATATTCATATAATTCTTATGGTTATTTAGATGATTTAGAAAAAGTAAATGCTAAAAATTTATATGAATATTATCAAAAGGTTATAAATAATAATTATATAGATGTTTTTGTAGTTGGTGATGTTAATACAGACAATATAAAAGAATTATTTAAAAATAATTTTGGAGTAAATACTTTTAAGAAGGTTCAAAATGATTTATTAGTGAGTGAATTAAAACCACGTCAAAGAATAAAAAAAGTATCTGAAAAAGATAGTGTTAATCAAACTCAACTAACATTATTATGTTCATTAAATGGTTTGACTACTTTTGAAAGGAAATATACTATTTTAGTTTATGGAGAATTATTAGGAGGCTCAAGTAATTCTTTGTTATTTGATACTGTGCGCGAACAGAATTCTTATGCTTATTATATAAATGCTAGTGCTAAAGCATATGATAATATTTTAATGATATATTCAGGAATAGAACTTGGGAATTCAGATAATGTCTTTAAACTTATTAAGAAGACGCTTCAGAATATATCTAAAGGAAAATTTGATGATAATCAACTAGAAAGTGCTAAAGAAACAATTATATCTAGCATAAAAGCTAGTATGGATAGTCCAGCGGGTATAATAAATACTTATTATGCTAAAATATTAGTAGATTCATTATTATTTAAAGAAAGAATAGAAAATATTTCTAAAATAACTAAAGAAGACATAGTAGAACTAAGTAAAAAAATTAATATAAATACATTATTTTTATTAGAGGGAGAGACAAATGAAAACAATTAAACTAAATGGAGTAGATGAAGTAATTTACTATAAAAAATTAGATAATGGTTTAGATGTATATTTATACAATAAAGAAGATGCTAATAATAATTATGTTACATTTACTACAAAATTTGGTTCTATTTATAATGAATTTATTCCAATTAATAAATCTAAAATGATAAAAGTTCCAAATGGTATAGCTCATTTTTTGGAACATAAAGTATTTGCTCAAGAAAATGATCCACAACCAGATGAATTTTTTGCTAAAAGTGGTGCCTTAAGTAATGCTTATACAACATTTAAAAATACAACTTATTTATTTTCAGGACCATCTAAGTTAAAAGAAAATATTTGTTTTTTATTAGATTATGTTCAACAGCCATATTTTACAGATGATAATGTTGATAGTGAAAAAGGTATTATTACTCAAGAAATACATATGTGTGATGATAATCCTCAAGATGTAATGTATGAACATATAAGAAAAAATGCTTTTTATAATAATCCGTTTAAAAATAGTATAATAGGTACAGTAAAAGATATTAATAGTATAACAAAAGAAACTTTATTTACATGTTACAATACATTCTATCACCCAGAAAATATGTTTTTAGTTGTAACAGGAAATTTTGATCCAGCTGAAATAATAAATAGTATAGAGGAAAACCAAGCTAAAAAGAAGTTTAAAAAAATAGATAAAATTACTACTAAGGAATATAAAGAAAAAGATACAGTAGTTAAAGAAAAAGAAATAATAAACAGTAATACAGAAATATCGAAAGTTTCTTATAATATAAAAATTTCTTTAAAAAACTTAAATATTTCAAAAAGAAAATATAATATTTATCTTTTTATAATATTTTCACTTCTTTTTGATGAGTCATCAATATTTGATGAAGAAGCAAAAAAAGAGAAAATAATAACAAATACTCTCTATATAAATATATTAAATTGTGATACTCATGCTTTAATATCATTAATAAATGAAACTAATAGTTATGATAAATTATTAGTAAAAATAAAAGAAACTCTAAAAAATATTAATATTAAAGAAGAAGATTTAGAAAGAAAGAAAAAAGTATTAATAAGTAATGAAATTTTTAGTTTTGAAAATTTAGAAATTATAAATGAAATGATTATAGATAATATTATATTTGAAAATAAAATAGAAGAAAATATGATAGATATATTACGTTCTTTAAACAAGGAAGAATTAGATGAAGTTATTGATTCATTAGATTTATCTAATAAATCAGTAGTTATTTTAAAAAGCAAAAATTAAATGACTAATTAAGACATAACTTTTAAGAAAACCTTAGCTTAAAATTATGTCTTAATCGTCAAAAAAATAATGTCAATAGTTTTGGAAAATGTCTTAAAAATTTTTAAACATTCGCGGGAAATTTTATTCCAATTTCCTTTTGACAA
>CALVPO010000152.1 GCA_944351345.1 uncultured Bacilli bacterium
ATAGTTATATTTTTAAAGTAATTAAATGATAAAGATAGTGAGATTGTTATCATGCAAGAAAATATAAGAATAAACGAAGAAAATGAAAAAGTTTATTTATCAGAAGAAATGCTCTCAAAAATTAAAAATCTAATTAAAGGATACAATTATTTAAGAAAAGAAGAAATAGATGCATTAAGTACAGATGGTATTAATTATTATGATTTTACAAGTATAATTGATTCTATCGCCAGAAATTTTAACATAAACTCTGATGTGATGCTACGTAATGATGGAAACTTTCAATTAGATGCTGATTTATTTAATGAGGTGCAAAATTTATGTAGGCAGTATTTACAATTAAATCCTACTAAAGAAGATAGAGAACTATTGCGTATATTTAGAAATAAAAATGATATGTCTGGATTAGAACAATTAATTGATTTAGTTACTAAAATAAAGCAAACTGAAGATAAGATGTATTTACTTCGTGATTTAATAAATGCTAAAGATGATTATATTAAAGATATACAATATTTTATGAATGAAGAAGATATTAATAAGTTTAATCAAGAGTATAGTCGAGCTATTGAAGAAAAAAATACTGATAAAATGAAACAAATGTTAAGTCAAGTTCAGCAATTAATTTTAAAAGAGTGGGAAAACTATATTGGGAATATTGATACAATGAGTGATGAAAACTTTTGCTTTTTAGGACATAGTACAAGTAGTACAAAATATGATGGTGATTTTAACAGTAGATATGTATCTTGTTCATTATTTAATCAAAATGTAAATGATACGTATAGATCTGGATTTGGATTTATGATGATGCCTACAAATATTGTGGGTGCTAATAGCAGTGATATGTATGTAAATAATTATTCTTATGATGAAGAGTATTTATTAAATTATAGTAGTATTCCTAAGATACATCATCCTCAAAGATTAATTGATGAATGCATGAAACAAAAACAAGAAAACAGAGAACAAAATATGCAAAAAAACGTATATAGTGAAGTCGTTATAGATGGATTTAGTCCGATTGGAATATTTTGTTTTACAAATGGTGCAAAGGGTTTAGATTGGGAATATAAAAGAGCAATGGAATTACAAAAAAGTTTTCCTAATCTTAAGGTAAAAACATTTGACTTAATGAAAGTAAAAAAAGGTCCTGAACTTGCAAATATGCAACTTGATTTAATTAATTCATTAAGGAATCAACTTACAAAGAATAATTATAGAATTGAAATGAAAGATTTGCCAAGATATGAGATGTTTTTACAAAAATTTGATGGATTAAAAAAATTAGATAATTATTCAGAAGAAGATATTGAGAAGTTATATAAATATAATTTGGAACTTTTATCAATTTTTGATAAAGAACCTGATAAATTATTTGATGGTAATTTGAAAGAAGAAGAAATAAAATATATTTTAGGTAAAAATATAAAGTATAATATTGATTTTATTTTAGCTGGTGATATTACTCTTTACTCATTAGAAAAATTGCAGTCTTTAAATGGGCATAAAGACAAGTTAAATAAATATTATGACGGGTTATCTGAGTTTGTAGATTTGCTTAATAAAGTTAAAATTGACGATAATTTAGTTGAAGAAATGAAAAAAGAAACTAATTTAAATTTTTATAAAATGTCTAAATGTATTTTAAATAATTTATCAAATAATCTTGATGAAAGGCAAAATGTTGCTAAGACGAAATTAGAAGACTATAAAAAACGTTATCAAGATTTGACAAAAGAACAGAAAGTTAGAAAAGAAACAGAAGAAAAACATGAAATGTATTTTAATATCGAGATTAATCAAGTCTGGTATAATATACTTCAAAATGAATTTGATGATTTAGAAAAAAGAATGATGAAAGATGATCTTGAAGAAAATGAGTTAGTAAGTAAAAAGGAACAGATAGAGAAGAAAATTAATGATTTAATTTCAAATAATAATATGGAATCATTGCAAAACTATCAGAGTAGTTCTGAATATAACGATATTCAAAACAAAATAAATGCTCTAAAAGAACAACAAAATAAACTGAAAAAACATCCAATTTTAAATTTTAGAAAGATTGGGAAAATAAATGGTGAGATAAGTAGTCTTGAAAAAAATTCTAAACAAAATAGTGAAATGTTTGAAAATAATAAGAGGAGTCATATTGCTAATAGAGAATTTGAAATAGAAATGCTAAAATCAGAATTACAAAGTATAGAATATAAATTGTCTTATAATAGAGAGAAAAAAGATGGTAATCAAAAAGAGTTATCTAATTTAAATAAAAAGATATTTGAGTATTTTAAGTGTAATTCTTTAAAAGAGGCAACTTCAAAAATACAAGAAGCAAAAGAATTTATGAGGAGTTATGATTACTCTAATAGAATTATTTTACATGAAATTGAAATGGAATTACAAAAAATAGAACAACAAATACTTGGTCAAGAAAACGAACTACAAGCTATTCAAGAAGAAAGAAAAGCTGTTTCAAGATAGAAGTTTAATTATGAAATGAATGGATTAGGAGGACTTAGGTATGATTAAATATGAAGGAGAAGAAACTAAATATAATTATAATTTAAGTGATGTAGAGTCAATCTTAAAATATTTATCAGATAATAAGGGAATTTTCAAAAATAAATCTTACAATTTTAGTTAGCATATGGAGTTATAACAAGACTCCATTTTTCTAACCC
>CALVPO010000153.1 GCA_944351345.1 uncultured Bacilli bacterium
TTTTTGAGAGCGCTGCTGGTGTTTTAAAATATAAGAAAAGAAAAAATGAAGCACTAAAAAAATTAGAAAGAACTAATAGTAATATTGATAGAGTTAACGACATAATAAGAGAGTTAGAATTAAATTTAGGCCCCTTAAAAAAACAAAGTGATGATGCTAGGGAATATTTAAAATTAAAAAAAGAATTAAAAGAGGTAGAAGTTTCTTTAATTGTTAGAGATATAAATAATTATAATTATGAAATAAAAATAACTAAAGACAGAATAGATAACATAAATGATGAATTAGCATCTTTAAATTCAAATAATTCATCATATGATGTAGAAATTTTAACTAAAAAAAATGAAATTTCTAAAATTGAGTCAGAAATAAATGAAAAGCAAATTTTATTATTAGATAGTACTAAAAACATTGAGAAGATAGATGCTAATATAAAAATTTTAAAAGAAAGAAAAAAGTATACTGAAGAAAATAATAAAATGTTGGAAAATATTTTAAAGATAAAAGAAAATATTTTAAAAATTGAGACTGATATAAATAATCTAAAAATAGATAGTGATTTTAATAATAGTAAATTACATGAACTTATTAAGAATAAGGAAATTAGCGATAAGAAAAAGGATGAATTACAACAAAATAAGAAAATTATTGATAATGAAATTAGTAAAAATAATAGAAAAATAGTAGATTTAAAATATCAAATAGAAGGTTTAGAAAGAAATATAAATAATAATAATTTACTTCCAGCTTCCATAAAAAATATTCTTAATAACAATAGATTAAAAGGTTATCATAATGTAATTGCTAAGTTAATTAGTGTAGATAGTGAGTATAGTACCTGTATTGATATTGCTTTAGGTGTTTCTAATAATTATTTAGTAGTAGACACAACAGCTGATGCTAAAGAGTTAGTGAAGTATTTGAAAGATAATAAATTAGGAAGGGCCACTTTTTATCCATTAGATGCTATTCATTCTAAAAATATTGACGAATATACATTAAATAAAATTAATAATATATCTGGGTTTATAGATATTGCTAGTAACTTGATTTCATATGATACTATATATAGTAATATAATTTTAAATAGGTTAGGTAATGTTATTATTGCTAAGGATATAGATAGTGCTACTAATATAGGTAAAATAATAAATAATAAATATAAAATAGTATCTTTAGATGGTCAAGTAATAAATGTAGGTGGTTCTGTTACTGGTGGGTCTATTAATAATAAAAATAATATAATCAAAGAGAAACACGAACTAGAAAAATTAAAATTAGAAAGGCAAAATTTATTATCTATTAATAATGATTTAGAAGTTAAATTGAATGATATTAGTAAAAAATTAATTGATAATGAGAATAATATCTATAGTATTAAAAGCAATATATCTTTGATTAAAGATACTATCAATAAGATAAATATAGAAATTAAGAATAAAGAAAATATAAGAAATGATTCGATAAGAGAGCTAAAAGATTTAGAATCCATATCGAATAATAATAGTGATGAAGAATTAGAAAAGTTATTAAATATTTATTATAAAAATGTAAGTAGTAATGATAAGTTATCAAAAGAATTAGAAGAATTAAAAATAAAAAAACAAGCTGTAAGTGATAATATTGATGAACTTGAGCAAATTAATAAACAAAGTATTAGTTATGTTAATAATAAAGAAAAAGAAGTAAATAAATTAGAATTAAATTTAAATACTATGAATATCAAGATGGATAACCTTTTATTAACTTTGACTGAGGAATATAATATGACTTTTGAAAGTGCTTCTAGTAATTATGAACTAGATATTGAAGAAAATATTGCAAGAGACAAAGTTTTTGAACTTAAGACTTCAATAAAGAAGATAGATTATGTTAATGTAGGTGCTATTGATGAATATGAAAGAGTTAGCAAAAGATATAATTTTTTAGTCGAGCAAAGTGAAGATTTGCATAAAGCTGAAGATACTTTAATGGATATAATAAATGAGATGGATGAAGTTATGAAGAAAAATTTCTTAACTACTTTTGAGGAAATAAGAGTAGAATTTAAGAAAGTATTTAGAGAAATGTTTAGAGGCGGAGAAGCTGAATTAATATTAACAGATCCTGATAATTTATTAGAAACAGGAATAGAAATTCAAGCGGTGCCATCAGGAAAAAAATTAAAAAGTTTATCTTTATTATCAGGTGGTGAGAAAACATTTACAGCTATTTCTTTATTATTTGCTATATTAAATGTTAGGCCAGTACCTTTTTGTTTGTTAGATGAAGTAGAGGCTGCTTTAGATGATGCTAATGTTGAGGCTTTTGGTAATTATCTATATAAATACAAGAATAAGACACAGTTTATATTAATTACGCATAAGAAAAAAACTATGGAATTTGCCGACATACTTTATGGTATTACTATGCAAGAGTCTGGGGTTAGTAAATTAGTAAGTGTAAGATTAGAAGATATAAAACAATAGTTTTTTCTAATCTTACATTTTATTATTATTTTATTAAAAATAGTGTTATAATATATTTATATTTGTGCTGAAGTAGCTTAGGTGGTAGAGCAATCCACTCGTAATGGATAGGTCGCAGGTTCAAATCCTGTCTTCAGCACCATTTTGTTTAAAAATTGCATATTCATGATTATAATAGTAGGGGGATGAATCTTTATTAAAGGGAAGTATATG
>CALVPO010000154.1 GCA_944351345.1 uncultured Bacilli bacterium
CTGTTATATCTTTATCTTTTATTTCACTTGCTAATATAGGAATATATGATTCTTCATTTTGTCTATATAATCTATTTAATTTTACTACATCTATTAAATTACTATCTATTAAATCCTTTAGTATTTGTCCTTGACCAACACTAGGTAATTGATAATAATCCCCTACTAATATTATTTTAACGTCTCTTTTTATACCTTTTAATAGAGATGATGTTACTATTGTATCTAACATACTTACCTCATCTACTATTATATATTTCTCAGGATTAGGATTATATTCATTTACATTAAATTTATTATTATCTTTATCCCAACATAAATATTTATGAATAGTTAATGCTTTTAAATGAGTTGTTTCAGACATTTTTTTTGCTGCTCGACCTGTTGGCGCTAATAAGGCTATTTCATTATTTTTAGCTTTAAATATTTCTTTAAATAGATTAACTATAGCTTTTATTATAGTTGTTTTACCAGTGCCTGGACCTCCTGTTATTATTGTTAAATTATTATTAATAGCCCTTTTTATAGCATCTCTTTGAATTTTATCATAAGTTATTCCCTGCTTTTTTTCTAATTCTTTTATTTTTCCTTCCAAATTAGGAAATTTAGATTTTTCTATATCGTTAAAAAAGCATAATTTATCTGCTATATATTTTTCTGCCTCATAAAATTCTTTTAAATAATATTTATCTTTTTTAATTATTACTTTATTATCTTGGTTTAACTTCATTAAATTATACTCTAAAATTTCTTGAGTTATGTTTTTATTATATTTTAAAATCTCATTATATATTTCTTCATGATATAAATAAGTATCACCTAATTCAAAGGTTAGACTATTCATAACATATATTATTAATGCTTTTATTCTGCGATCATCTAATTCCTCTATACCAGAATTTAGAGCTATTAAATCTATATCTTTAAAATTAAAATCTAAATCATCTATTAAACTATAAATATTATTACTAATGATATCCATAGTTTTATCTTTATATTTATTTATAATAGATAAAGCATTTTTTGTAGTAAACCCTAGTGATGTTAAATCCATTACTACTTGAGCAGAATATTGATAACTAGTTAAAACATCATGAATTTTTTCTATTCTAGATTTTGGTAGTTTAGGGATTAATTGAAGTTTTTCTGGGGTTTCTAATATTATGTTTAAAGTGTCTTTCTTGAATCTATCTACAATTTTAGTTGCTGTTTTTTCACCTATCGGAAAAATATCACTAGATAGAAAATCAATTAATTCTTCTTTTTTTGTTGGAAGCAATAATTCATAAGTACTAACTGAAAACTGTAAGCCATATTTAATATGATTTACTAATTCTCCATACATAGTATAACTATTTTTTATTCTAATATCATAAAAATTTCCTGTAAAATATATATTCTTATCAAGTAAATCTAAATCTGTTTCTTTAATTTTTAACACACCAACAACAAAACCATTATCTTTATTTGAATATATAGTTTTAATAAATGTCCCCTTAATATAATTCATAATATTAGTCACCACTTTCCATAATCACAAACAAAAAATTAGTTATTAATATTATATCATCATATTTTATAAAACTATATATTTTTATTATTAAACATCCAAATATTCAAAATTTTTTATTTTTTTAATTTTAGGTATTGACAAAAATATAGTTATAGCTTAGTATATTAGTCACCAATTCAAATTTACATGAATTGGTGCTAGTATCACACTAGCCAACCCCTTTTTATTCTTTTTGGGAGGCTGTCCTTCAGGGGGAACAGTCTCTTTGATTTATCTATCCAAGAACCTTATTTATAAGGTTCTTTTCCTATATTACAAATAAAATTATCTGCATACTGTTTATATTCTGTATATTCTTCTTTATCGTTTATAGTATACCCTATTATTAAATATTTACATCTTAATTTTTTTATTTTATTATTTTTTAAATATTGTAAATTCACGCCTAAATAATTTGGTTTTAATATTTTATCTAGAATTTTACTATTAAAAAAACGATTAATAATTATATTTTTAGAACAGATACTATTAATTAAATATCCTCTAATATAACTTGGCCTATTTATTCTAAACCACAAGATAGATAAAGGATTAAAACTTTGAATTGCAAATCTATAATAATAGTTATCTAAAAGTATACTAAGTTTTTTTTCTAATTGAAAAAAATTTTTTGATAACTTTATTTCAATTATAATTGGAACTTTTCCTGATACTAAATTTAATACTTCTTTTAGAGTAGGAATATTTATAATTTCTTTTAATTCTTCGTAGGTTGATTCTGTTATACTCTTATTAATACCAGTTATTCTAAATAAATTATTATCATGAAATACTATTACTTTTTTATCTTTTGTTAATCTAACATCTAGCTCAATTATATAATTCTTTTTTATTGCTTCTTTAAATGCTCCTAGTGTATTTTCTAAATAATTATAGTGAATACCCCTATGAGCAATTAAATTAGTAGTTAGAAATGATTTTTTCAATATATCACCAATAAAAAATATACATATAAAGTTACTATTCACAGTCAACTGAATAATAAAGTACGATCAAAAGAGCAAATCAATTGCTTTTTGTTGCATTTGCTTTACCAATTTTTAATATTTCATCTAATGTATATGGAGTACCTTGAATCAATCT
>CALVPO010000155.1 GCA_944351345.1 uncultured Bacilli bacterium
CTTTTATCAAACTGTTCTCTCCCTTGAGTTTTTAAAAATTTATTTTTTCTACCTAATAATCTCATAATCATCTAATAACTCCTTTTGCTTTTTAAACATGATTTTTTCGCTATCTTCATCCATATGATCATAACCTAATAAATGTAGAATTCCATGAGTTGCTAAAAAACATATCTCACGTATAGAAGAATGACCATACATTTTTGCTTGAGAATACGCAACATCTATTGCTATATATATATCACCTAATACTCTCAATTCAGGAATTTCTAAATTACTATTATCTTCCAAAGCAAAACTAATAACATCAGTTTCTCTATCTATTCCTCTATATTCTAAATTTAGTCTATGTATTTCATCATTATTAATAAATATTATATTAAATATACAATTAGATAATTTTTCTTTTCCCACAACAAAATTTATATATTCATCTAAATAATCTAATTCCTCTATCTTTTTATCAGTATTATTAATAATTTCGAACATAAATTACTCTCCTAACTATTAAACCATCCTAAAACATTTATATTAAATAAATATATTATTAATATTATTAAAACAACTACTACAGTAAAATTTATAAAACCTTCAGTCTTAAAAATATTAGGTAAATTTCTACTTATATCTTCAGAAATTTTATATATAAATAAACCTAATATACCACCACAAGTATTTAATATAACATCATCTATATCAAAAGTTCTACCAATATTTAATTGTACAATTTCTATAGTTAATGATACAATAAACGTCAAAATGGCAATTGGAAAAATTTTTCTAGAATTTAAGTAATATGCTGCAAAATAACCATATGGTAAAAACAATAAAATATTACCAATTATATTTTTTATAAACAATCTAGAACCAATGGTATATCTAAATATCTCTTTAAATGGAATAATATTAGAAAGGCCATAATTATTATCTTGCAAAGTAACTACCTCAAACAAACACATAACATATAATATAAATAACAAGGAAAATAACTCTTTATAAAAACAAAATTTTATATTATTTTTAACTAAATATGCTAACCTTAATGAACATGCTATTACAGTAATAATAATAATTATAGGCCAAACATCAGGAAACACATCCGTAATCATACTTCTGATAGTCTCTAGCATAATATCACCCACTTAAATATTCTTAATGTTCTTTCTTTTAAAACTAATAAACATAATTCCTAAAAGTATTATATCATAAATTATAAATATTAGTATAGATTTTTTTATATCAAGATATTTGAAAGTAGAAATACCACCAAATAAATAGTCTTTAAAATTCCAATTAAGTGTTATAAAATATTTCATAAAACTTAGATTATAAGTTATTATTATATTATTAATTACTTCAGAAAAAGTATATATTATCATTCCAATCGAAAAAGGACCTATTATATTATTTAAAACAATTCCTAATAAAAAACTTAAATTAATTATAATTATCAACATTGGAACCTTAGCCAGTATTCTAATTATCATATAAACAAATATATTTATACTTCTTATTTTCTCTATATTAAAATCATATATAATCATTCCTAAATTAATACTGTCAAAACCAAATAAAATACCACCTATTACCAACTGTAAAAGTATTAAGAAAACAATAGTTAATAACATCATCAAAAAGCAAGTAATATATTTTGCTAACAATATTTTAATTCTACTATATGGTTTTATTAATAATAATTTTATTGTTCCACGACTAAATTCTTCGCCAACTAATATGCTAACAGTCATTAAAATAGCTATAATTATAAATAACTCATAATCATCTACTATTGTCCTTAATTGATAGTTTAGAGTATTTTGCTTATGTATATTAACTTTTTTTTCAATAATATATCTATTTGTATTTAAATTACTAATAAGTTTATTATATTCTAATTTCTGATTATAATTCATTTCATTATCCAAATTTTTATAATGAGCTAAATCGTTCAAATTATTATAATATCCCGTTAGAGCAGTATTTAAATATGTATTATTATATGGGATATTTTCTTTTATGCGATAATTAATTATAATTAATTGATTAGATAAAATTCTTTTTTCTCTTATCAACTTATCTTTTTCATCAGCACTACTAGTAGAATCAATTAATTTATCATAATCATTTATATTCTTACTTATTTCATCTTTCTCTAATTTAATAAAATATTTCCAATCATTAGATTGAAATTTTTCTAATCTAAACTTATACTTTGTAATACTATTTTCTAACAAAAAACTATTTTTTTCTATATGTTTATAGTAATTAATATCATATATATAATCATATAAATAATCATTAGCTTTTAAATATCTCCAATCATTATTACTATATTTTTTTTGAATTTGAGCAATTTCTATTTCACTATTATTAGAAACATAAGCATACAAATCACTTTCTTTAGACAAATCATAATTTTTGTTTTTTTTATCTAATTTATCTATACGTTTATCAAAATTTACTTTCGTCTCATATTTATAATTACCTTCTTCATCATAATCATTTTTATATAAAACATTATTTAATAAACAAAATAAAAGCATTATAAAAAATATAATATAAATACTTTTATGTTTAAGTACTTTTTTTAATTATATATTAATTAATTTAAACATTTGTATTACCACCTATCATATTTAAA
>CALVPO010000156.1 GCA_944351345.1 uncultured Bacilli bacterium
GAAATACTAAGTGTTATGCTCATGTAGAATGTGATGCTATTATAAAAGAAAACGGAAAAGTAAAAGCCGTACCAGAAATATATGCCAAAAACATAGATGCCAATCTAATTCATGAAGCAGCAATAGGAAAAATAGCAGGAGAACAACTAATAAAACTAATGTCCTTAGGATTAACAGAAAAAGAAGCTGAAGATATAATCATTAAAGGATTTTTAAAATAATAAAATATCATGTATTAAAGAAAGGAAGTAGAGTAGTATGGATAACTACAAAATATTTATAACATCTAATACTAAAAAATTAAATGATATTATGGATATTTTAAGAAAACAAGCAGACTTACAGGCTTATATAAAAGTATATGGAGAAGTATATGATGAATATTATTATGTCCATATCATAAATCTTAATAATTTAACAGAACAATTTTTAAAACATTCAAATTATGAATTAGCTAATTTAATTAATAATTTATATGATTTATATATTAGCAGTAGAAATAATGGAGAAACAAATAGAGAAACTTACAAAAAGCTAATTCAATTTTTACAAGAATTACCAGCTTTAAATGTACTTGAAGTAAGTGATAGACACAAAAGAAGAAAAATATCTAAATCTAGAGAAAAAAGAAAATTTAATTATTAAGAAAAGAGGTAGTAATATGCCTAAAGTAAGTACAATTATACCAGTATATAACAATTCTAAGTATTTAGAAGATTGCTTTAATTCTCTAGTCACTCAAACTCTAAAAAATATAGAAATTATTGCTATAGATGATGCATCAACTGACAACAGTTACGAGATTCTAAAATTATATCAAGAAAAATATCCAAACATCCATGTTTATAAAAATGAAACTAATAAAGGACAAGGGGCAACAAGAAACAGGGGCTTAGAATTAGCAACAGGAGAATATATAGGTTTTGTCGATAGTGATGATTTTATAGATCCTAAAATGTATGAAACAATGTATGAAGGTGCTAAAAAGAATAATTATCCTGATATAATAACAACTGGAATAGCTCCAACTAAACAAGATGAAAAATTTCAAAATACTACTGATAATATACAAAGAAGAGAAGGGTACTTACAATCTATAAAAAGAGATCCTATGATTATCTTTTGGGAAAGCCCTGCTTGTTGGAATAAAATATTTAGAAAAGATAAAATAAAAGATTTAAAATTTCTAACCAATTGTATGTGGGAAGATATAGCATTTACTTATTCAATGATGGCCAGGTCAGATACAGTACTATCATTTGCTAATCCAGATTATCATTATAGAAGAGATATTACTAGAGGAGTATCATCCAAAGGATATCAAGTAAATGACCATATACTAGATATATTTAGGGTAGAAGATGAGTTAGAAAAAGAAGCAAAAAAAGAAAGTAATTTTGAAGAATTAAAAGAAGTAATACGTATGATTCAAGTATCTGGATGTATCCAAAGAATAAATGAAATATCAATCTGGAATATATCTGATGACAAGAAAAGAGAACTAATGCTAAATATCTATAATCTAACAGAAGAAAAATATGGACCTATAGCTTCCCTAGACCAAGCCTTATTATCAAGTAAAGTAGATCTTGATATAATAACATCTTTAAAACAACAGAATCATACAAGAAAATAGGAAATGTTATGAAATTAACAGAAATAAACACTGAAAATATAACGAATGAAATAATAAAAAACGTCTTATTTAACACTCCAAAAACCTATTATCAAGAAACAGATTGCCTTATAATATTTGGATGTCATATCAAAGAAATACTAACGGAAAGATTAGACCATGCCATTAAGATATTAAAGACTAAAAAAATAAAAAAGGTTCTATTAACAGGAGGTGTTGGTGTTAATGGAAACTTTAATGAATCTAAATATATGAAAGATATATTACTAAAAAATGATATAGAAGAAGATAAAATTTTAATAGAAGACAAATCAACCACTACCGAAGAAAATATAATTAATTCTATAGAAATATTAAAAAATAATAATTTAATCGAAAATAAAACTATAATTTTATTGTCAAGTCAAGCTCACTTAAGAAGAATTAAAATGGGACTAGAAAAACAATTAAAAGACTATGACTATAAATTAATCTATGAATATCCAAAAGTATCACTTATTTCCTATGAAAATATAATAAACAATAACGAATTAAGAAATTTAGCCGTCAACCAAATCAAAAAAATGATAACACTCATCCAAAAAGGAAATATAGATGATGAAGAAATATAACTTATATTTTATTAAATATTAATATAAATAAAATTTTATTAGTAATTGCAAAGTGGTGAAATAATGAAAAAAGAAATTTGTCCTAGATGTGGTTCTATGATAAAAAATAATTATTGTGTAAAATGTGGACCTGCTAATAATTTTTATGTTGAGAAATTAACAAAAAATGATAAAAAAACAGATTTAGAACTTTTTATGAAAGATAGTTATAAAAAAGCTAAATATAATAATAATTTATTTTTAATATTCATAATGGAACCATTATATTATTCATATTATAAATTATATTTTTTAGGCTTTATTTTATTTGCTATAGAATTTTTTTTATATAATAGGAATTTGAAAGTGATAACATTACTTTGTAAACCATGCCAAAAACCGAGATGCTAAATCT
>CALVPO010000157.1 GCA_944351345.1 uncultured Bacilli bacterium
ATCACCACTTTTATATTCTTGAATCAATGATATCATATTTTGGCTATTTTGTTCAATAACCTTGCCGAACAGGTCTAATGTATCTATTCTAGTAATGTATCTATTCTAGCATTGTAATTGTCGCTTTTGGTAATATAAGATCCTACTACTGCTATATCAACATTTTCTAATTTTGTTATTGTTTTTTCGTTTATTCCACCATCTACTTCTACCTTTATATTATAATTATTTTTTATGATTAGATTTTTTATTTCTTTTATTCTTTCTATCGTATTTGGAAGGAATTCTTGACCTCCTTTTCCTGGCTCTACACTCATTATTAATAATAAATCTATATCTTTTAGATAAGGGACTAATTTATTTATATTGGTATTAGGTTTTATAGATATACCTACTTTATATCCCATACTTTTTATTTTAGAAATAATTTCTTTTATATTTTTTTCCACTTCTATGTGGAAAGTTACATATTCTATGTTCATATTATCTAATTTATTAATGTATTCAATAGGGTTTTCCACCATTAAGTGGATATCTAATTTGCGTTTTGCATTATTGTTGATATCAGATATTTCTTTTATTGTATTAAACTTAGTATCAGTTACAAATTTTCCATCCATGACATCAATATGGATATAACTAGTTTTGGTATTGTTTAATTCTAATATACTTTTAATTTTATTTTCAGCATTTAAAATTGATGTTGATATTTTCATAATTATCTACTCCTTTTTATTATATTATCATATTTTTTTTACTTAAACAACAATTAAAAAAATAAGATTTAAATCTTACTTTTTTAGGCTTTCTATAAAATTTTTATAATTTTCATATCTACTGGTTAAAATTTCTTTGGTTTGAACCATTTCTTTAACTCTACAATTATCTTCTTTTATGTGTAAGCAATCTCTATACTTACAATAATGAAGATTTTCAAACATTTCTTTCATATTATCTCTTATATCAAATTTAGTCATATTATGAAAGTCTACTTGTGAAAATCCTGGAGTATCTACTATATAACCATCTAATAACTCATATAATTCTGTGTGCCTTGTTGTATGTTTACCTCTATTTAGAGCTTTTGAAATTTCATCTGTTTTAAGTTTTAAATTAGGATTTAATAAATTTAACAAACTACTTTTTCCGGCTCCTGATTGGCCTGTTAGAACTGTTATTTTATTTCTAAATAGATTAGTAAAATTTTCTTTATTTTCATTAGTTACTACTTTATATCCTATTTTTTTGTAATAATTTATGTAGTTTAGTATTTCTTTTTGCTCTTCTTTATTTAATAAATCTAATTTAGTAAAACATATTATTGGTTCTATGTTGTTATAACTTATTATAGTTAATAGTTTATCTAATAGATTTGTATCTAAATTTGGACTTTTAATACTAGTTACTATTAGAGCTTGGTCTATGTTAGCAACTGTTGGTCTTATTAGATGATTTTTTCTTTTTTTGATTTCTAAAATATAATTGTTTTTTTCATCAAATATGACTTTGTCTCCTACTAAAGGTACTATTTTATCTTTTCTAAATTTTCCTCTTGCTCTACATGGATAAATTCCTGAGGTGTTTTTTACTATATATTCATTACTTATGTTTCTTATTATTAATCCTTCCACTTTATCCCCCTTTATTCCTCAGTTGTAATTGTTGACTGCTGTAACTCTTCTGTATAATAGCAATTTACTGTAGTATCTTTGGCATTTATGGAATAATTTACATAATCGGTTTCTGTTATATATCCTGCTTTTCCAGGACATGATACAGTACCACTATCTCCATTTTTATGAGTTTCTGTTTTAGAATCTGCTATAGATTGCTTTGTTCCTTTTAAATAATAGTTTATAATTAAATTATAAGTAGTTGTGTCAGCATCTATTGTTACTGTAAATGAAACTCCACTTGCTATTTTACCTGTTCTATTTTGACTAGTTATATTTTTACTTAAATATTGACTATAATCTGTTAGTGTCTTACCGCTTGCATCTTTTACAATCAAAGTTAAGCCATAACTAGAAGCAAAATTTTCAGCCTTGGCTAAAGTCCAGCCTTCAGTTTTCATATCTGGATATTCATCATATATATCTGGTATATATAATGTTATTTCATCTCCTTTTTCTATTTTTTGTTCGTCATTTTCATCAAATTCTGGATCTTGATCAATTATAATGTTATTTTTTCCAACATAATTGCTAGGATTATCAACTGCTTTTTTCTCTATGTTTACAATTAGTCCTAATTCTTCCAAATCCTTCTCGACATCAGTAGCATCCTCGCCTGTATAATCATCTAGGACTATTTCTACTGGTCCTGATGATTCAATTATTGTTATAATACTGCCTTTTTTCTTACTTGAGCCTGCTTTTGGTGATGTTTTTATTACATATCCTTCTTTTACTTCATCGCTTTCTTTTGTCTCTACTGTATATTTAAATCCTTTATCTTTTAGGCGCTTTTCTGCTTTTTCTGTTTTCATGTTTGATACATCAGGTACTGTTATTACTGAATTATTATTTCTATAATTAAAATAAAATATTGCTCCAATTAAAATTAAGAAAAGAATTAGGGCTATTAAGATTATTATTGCTACTTTTTTGTTTTTATTTTTTT
>CALVPO010000158.1 GCA_944351345.1 uncultured Bacilli bacterium
GATAGAGATAGTGGAAAAAGACCTATAATGGGAGAAATATCAGGAAGAATAGCAGATTTTACATTTATAACATCAGATAATCCAAGAACAGAAGACCCACAAAAAATAGTTGACCAAATAGAAGAAGGAATGAAAAAGACAAAAGGAAAATATAAAGTTGTAGTAGATAGAACAGAAGCAATAAAAGAAGCTATCAAAATGGCTACAAAAAGAGATATTGTGGTATTAGCAGGAAAAGGTCATGAACCATATCAAGAAATAGATGGTGTTAAACATCCTTTTGATGAAAGAATAATAGTTAAAGATTTAATAGAAGAAATTGAAGATGAAAAGTCAAAAAAATAGGAAAGGTTTGATAAAATGAAGGTAGAAACAAGCGTATTAATCATATCGTTTATTGTAGCAATTATTTTAGGTTTTATTATCATACCAATACTAAAAAAAATGAAAGTAGGGCAAATAGAAAGAGATGATGGCCCAAAATCTCATTTAAAAAAACAAGGAACACCAACAATGGGTGGAATAATCATGATAGTAACTATGTTTATAGTTATTACAGGATTATACATATATCTTATCGCAACAGGACAAAATGAAGTAGCAAATAAGATGTTACCACTTCTATTAGTAAGTATAGGAATGGGACTAATTGGATTTATAGATGATTTCAAAAAATTAGTGCTAAAAAATACAAAAGGTTTGAAGCCAAGTTATAAGATGCTAGGGTTATTAATTATATCAGTAGCATATGTTGTATACTTGGTTTATGGAATAAAAATAGGAACAGATACATATATTCCAATTATGAAAGAATACATATCAATGCCAGTATATTTATATATTCCATTTGCGATAATTGTAATTTTAGCAACAACAAATGCAATAAATTTAACAGATGGTATAGATGGATTATCTTCTAGTGTGTCAGCAATTATAATTACGTGTTTAACAATTATAGGAATATTATTTGGAATAGAAGAGATTGGGATTTTTGGAAGTGTAGTAGTAGGTGCAGTATTAGGATTTTTAATGTTTAATTTGCATCCAGCTAAAGTATTTATGGGAGATACTGGTTCACTATTATTAGGGGGAGTTATTTCAGCAATAGCTTTATATATGAAAATGCCATTACTATTAATTATTATTGCTCTTGTACCAGTTCTAGAGACTTTATCTGTTATTATTCAAGTTACATATTTTAAAAAGACAGGAAATAGAGTGTTTAAAATGGCACCTTTACATCATCACTTCGAGCTTTCAGGTTGGAAGGAAAGTAAGGTTGTGATTGTGTTTAGTGCAGTTACTTTGGTGCTTTGTATAGTGGGATTAAATGTAATAGTTTAAAATTTTACAAAATATAAATTTTAATTATTACTCGGCTAACATTACAGAATAAATAAATTCTAAAATTAACAAGTAGGCACCTCTCAAAGCGAGTTTGAGATTCTACTACTTGATAATTAAAGAATTTATAATATTCTTTCATTTGCATTCGTAATTTCATAAAATTTATATTTTGTAAAATTTAATGCAAAATTATTTAATATAATATTCTAGCAAATAAAAAGATATTAGTATTAAATTAAAACAATTAGAAAAGATTGCGAAAGAAAAAGAAAAAAAGAAGAAAGGAAAGAGGTATGGCTAAAAAGAAAAGAAAAGAAAGAAGTTTTTCTAGCTTTTTAAATAACCCAATAGATTTTACATTGTTAATTACAATATTGCTATTACTATGTTTAGGCTTAATAATGGTATTATCTGCAAGTTCACCATCAGCATTAGCTGAAAGTGGTAATAGTTATGCATATTTTTCAAGACAACTAATATTTGCAGTATTAGGGATAATTGCAATGTTAATGATATCAAAAATAGATTATAGATTTTATCAAAAATTCTATAAACATGCTTGGTGGATATCATTAATTTTGCTAGCTTTGGTTTTAGTGGCAGGTAGAGAAGTTAATGGAGCTACAAGATGGATATATGTAACAGATACATTATCAATACAACCATCAGAGATTGTTAAATTATTAATGATTATTTTCTATGCAGGAATATTAGTAAAAAATAGAGATGAATTATCAAAATATAGTAAAGGATTTTTGAAACATATTTGCTTGTTAGCACCTATAATAGGATTGTTATTATTAGAGCCACATTTTAGTGCATCAGTTGTAATAATAGGAATATGTGCAATTATGATGATAATGGCAGGATGTAAGTTTTGGCACTTCTTAGTAACAGGAGTAGTTGCAGGAATTCCAGCACTAGCGTTTTTGATTATAAAAGAACCATATCGTTTGCAAAGAGTTATAACATTTTTAGACCCTTGGCAAGATGCAACAGATACGGGGTGGCAAGTAATACAAAGCTTATATGCAATTGGCTCAGGTGGACTATTTGGAGCAGGATTAGGAGAAAGTAAACAGAAATTCTTATACATACCAGAACCACACAATGATTTCATTTTCTCAATTTTAGGTGAAGAATTAGGTTTTATTGGTTGTGCAGTTGTGCTAATACTATTTGCAATATTTATTTGGAGAGGTGTATTAAT
>CALVPO010000159.1 GCA_944351345.1 uncultured Bacilli bacterium
GGACAAAATAGAAAAAATAGTAGTTAATCATATATACCATTAACTACTATTTTACCTGCGAAAAAAATTTACACCCTAAAAACACTCAATTTTATTAACTGAGTGTTGAATTTTTTTTGTTTATTTTGCAATTTTCATAATTTATTTTCTTTTTTAATTTAATTTTTTTATCCAATTATCAATATCACTTTTACTTGTTAACATCTTATCTCTTTCGTGTTCATTAGAAGAAAATACTAAATCTAACTCTCCTTTTATATTAGAATTTGGTAATAATGTTTCATAATCTTTAAAACAATGTCCAAGCCAACCTGCATTAGATGAGGCTATTATAATATCTTTATTAGATAAATCATATTCTTTTAAAAATTTTTTCATTACTGGGCTTATTCCATACCACCAAGTACAAGTTATTAAAACTATTTTTTTGTATTTTGATAAATCTTTATCTACTTTTTTTATTTCAACATCTCTTTTAATGTCATTATTTTGCCATTCTGCTACTACTTCATCATAATCGCTAGAAAATGGTATTTGTGGTTCTAATTCTAAAATATCTGCATTTAATTTATCTTTTACATAGTTTGCAACTTTTTTGCTATTTCCAGTAAAACTATAATATATAACTAAAGTATCTGTCACTTTAAATTTCTCCTCTCGTTAGTTTTTCTTCTAATTTTGTTATAAAGAAACGTTGTGTAGGATGAATGTATTCTTTTGCACGCTCTAATGTAAACCATTCTATTTTATCCATTTCTGGAAATTCTACTAGTGTTTTAGATTTTTTAGGCCATTCTAATTTAAATGTATTACTTTTAAAAGAGCAAATTTCTCCATCGTAATAAGAATAGAACATAATGGCTAATTTATTTTTTGCTACTTTTTTTGAGGCTAAGAAATAAATTTCATTAGTTACTTTTAAATTAGTTTCTTCTTCTACTTCTCTTTTAGCGGCTTTAAATACTTCTTCATCTTTTTTTACAATTCCTTTTTGAACTGACCATGCACCCTTATCTTTTATTTTCCAATAAGGTCCTCCAAAGTGCGTTAATAATACTAAATATTTATTATTTTCTTTTTTATATAATAAGATACCAGCACTTCTTTTCATTTAGTCTCATTCTCCCTTCCTTTTCTATATTGTATTTTTTATGTTTAATTTATGCTAATATTAGTTTAATATAGAAATTAAAATATAGGAAATATTATTATATGCTTTTTAGTAATTTTGGGTTATTTTTTAGTCAATATTAATTAAATCATATTCTCTTGTTCCAAGTCCTATTTCTTCGGCATAAGGTAATATGTGTCTTCCGTTTTGTCTTTCTACTCTTTCTATGAAATGATCTCTACCTTTATCTTTTGAATTCCAAATCATGTCTATACAGGCTTGATCTAGTGCTACTGGGTCTAGTGATGCTAAAATTCCAATATCTTTCATACATGGGTCTTCTGGATTTGAATCGCAATCACAATCAACTGATAAATTGTTCATTACATCTATATAAAGAATTTTTCCTTTCATATATTCATGAACGGCTTTGGCTGCTTCGGCCATTGATTCTAGAAAATCATTTTGAGGTGGAAAACCGCTCTCCCACATTTCATCTGGACTTTTTGTTCTTCCAGCTGTATGAATATATGCTTTTCCATGTGAACTACCTATACCAATAGATTGATTTTTTAGTACTCCTCCGAAACCACCCATAGCATGGCCTTTAAAATGAGCTAAATTTATAATGTAGTCGTAATTTTGCAAGTTTTTACCAACAATATCAACATCTAAGTGTTTTCCATTAACTGGTATTTCTATTTCTCCGTCTGCATCCATGATATCTACATCAGCAATTTTATTAAATCCATGAGCTTCTATATTTTTTAGATGGGCTTCAGTAGTATTTCTGTTACCAGGATATGCTGTATTACATTCAACTATTGTACCATTAACTTTTTCTACTAAATCTTTAATTAATTCTGGTTTTAAATAATTATGTCCACCTAATTCTCCTGTAGATATTTTAACTCCTACTTTTCCTGTTGGTTCTACACCTAATTTTTCATAAATTTTTACAAGTGATTTAGGTGTAATTTCACTTGTGAAATATACTTTTGCTTTTTCCATTGTCATCTCTCCTTTTTTATTTTAATTATTTTTTATTGATATATCTAAATATTCATCAATTTTTCCACTATTATATAAATCTATTTTATCTGTTAATAGTTTATAAGCTTTTTGCATTTTATCTATTTTGGCTTTTAATATTTTTTGTTGATTTTCTAAAAGCTTTTTTCTTTCTTCTTTGGTTTCTTTTCCAGATTTATATAAATCAATATATTTTTTCAGGACATCTATTGGTAGTTCAGCATTGCGCATGCATTTTATAAATTCTATTCTTTTTAAGTCTTGTCCTTCATAATCACGTATTCCACTTTTTGTTTTTTTTACTGGACCTATTAAGCCTTTTTTTTCATAAAATCTTAGTGTATCTTTTGATAAATTAAATTTTTCCGATACTTCTTTTATCGTCATAGATTACCTTCTTTTCTATAAATATATTTAATTTGATATTTATAATTATATAATAAACTTTAGAGTTAGGTCTAAGTCAATAGTTTTTTGTTAAATAAATTAAATTTTTAGTAGTTATTGTTACTATTCACAGTCAACTGAATAATAAAGTACGATCAAAAGAGCAAATTAATTGCTTTTTGTTGCATTTGCTTTA
>CALVPO010000160.1 GCA_944351345.1 uncultured Bacilli bacterium
CACGAGCATCAAATAAAACAACTGATTTTGCATTTTCAAATTTTTCTTTAATTTCTGATACTATAGCTTTTTTTTGCTCGATTATCTTTGCGCTTGCCACATCAACTACTCCTTTCTTCATGCCATAAATAATAAAACCCTCAGAATTACTGAGGGATAAAAAAGTTTTTAGATTTTATTCCTCGGTAAGATTTTCAAACTTTTTATAGTCCTTACTGTCTACGGCATAATTTTTCCTAAGCGATTTATATTATATAACAATACTTACTATTTGTCAAATGAATTTATGTCTAATTTTATTCCGGGCCCCATAGTTGAAGATATTGATATATTTTTTACATAAATACCTTTAGCAGTTGTTGGTTTTGCTCTTAGAATTACATTTACAAAAGCTTTTAAATTTTCAATTAATTTCTCATCATCAAAACTAGCTTTTCCAAATATTCCATGAACATTTCCAAAACTATCAGTACGATAATTTACTTTTCCTTTTTTTGTCTCTTCTATTGCACGTACAACATCAGTAGTTACTGTTCCGGTCTTTGGATTAGGCATTAGACCTTTAGGTCCTAATAGTTTACCTATTTTACCTAATGATGGCATCATTTCTGGAGTTGCTATGATTACATCAAAATCAAACCAGTTTTCTTTTTCAATTTTATTAATCATATCTACGTCACCAACATAGTCTGCTTTAGCTTCTTTAGCAGCTTTAGCTTGTTCTCCTTTTGCTAATACCAATATTTTTTTTGTTTTTCCTGTTCCGTGTGGTAAAACTACTGCTCCTCTTAATTGTTGATCGGCTTTCTTTACATCTAAGTTTAGATTCATTGCAACTTCTAATGTTGCATCAAATTTTGAATTAGATGTTTTCTTTACTAATTTTATTGCTTCTTCTATATCGTATGATTTATTTTTATCTATTTGTTCTAAATTAGCAATATATCTTTTACTTTTCTTCATAATTACCTCCTTTGTGGTTACTAGCGGACTTGTTATCCTTCCACCTTAGGTTTATACCTAAATAGGAAATTTTTAATTAATCTTTTATTTCGATTCCCATGTTACGAGCTGTTCCTGCTACAATTTTCATTGCAGATTCAACATCATAAGCATTTAAATCTGGTAATTTAATTTCTGCAATTTCTTTAAGTTGATCTTTAGTAATTGAAGCAACAACTTCACCTTTTGAAGCTCCTTTTTGTATTTTAGCAACTTTCTTTAATAGAAATGCTACTGGTGGAGTTTTTAATACCATATCGAATGTTCTATCTTCATAAATGCTTATTTCAACTGGTAATATATCTCCCATTTTGTCTCTTGTTGCATCATTAAATTTTGTACAGAATTCTTGTAAATTAATTCCTGCTGGTCCTAATACTGTTCCAACTGGTGGAGCTGGTGTTGCTTTACCGGCAGGTATTTGTAATTTTATTTTCTTCGTAATTTCTTTAGCCACGAAAAACACCTCCATATTCAATTAAATATATAATATTACTTTTTCGCGAGTGGTTCAATCGACAAGCAAAGGCTGTCCGCCAATTATGCGCTTTGCCTCCCACTTATAAACCTATTATCTTGTTGCGGTTATAATAATAGCATATTTTTTCTATCTTTTCAATAACTTTTTTAATTTTTATAATAGTTATTATGTTTATTCGATTTAGAATTGCTATATTTTGTATAAAGGCTCCAAGTATATTAAGTAATATTTATAGATAATATTTTCTTTATAAAGAAAATAAGGCTACCTTAACGATAGCCTACATATTAGATAATTTCTATAGATTCTAATCCTACTTCTACAGAAGTGACTTGACCAAATAAATCTATATTAACGTTTAATTTTTGAGTTTTCATATCTACACTAACTATTTTTCCTGTCATATCTTTAAATGGACCATTTAATATTTTTACAGTTTTTCCTGGTTCTAATTCTTTTGATGCATCTATTCTACTTAATCCCATAGATCCTAAAATTCTATCTACTTCTTCAGGTTGCAATGGAATTGGTTTTGCTCCTTTTCCAGATGATCCGATAAATCCAGTTACACCTTGAGTATTTCTAACTATATACCATGCTTCATCTGACATAACCATTTCAACTAATACATAGCCTGGAAACATCTTCTTTACACGTTCTTTTTTTACACCATTTTTAATTTCTACTACTTTTTGCTCTGGAACTACAACTCTATAAATATTTTTCTGTAATTCCATTGAATTTATCATCATTTCTAATTTTTCTTTTACTTTATATTCATATCCTGTTACTGTATTTACTACATACCATTCTTTTTTTCCTTCTGCCATTATGCTACACTCCTTATTAAAGATACTAATAAATCAATTACATAAAAATAAGCTCCTAAAAATATCATAAATGATACAGCTGTTATAGAATATTTTAATAAATCTTTTGGTGTAGTCCATCTAATACGACTTATTTCTTTTTTTACACCTTTAAAGTATCTTGTGATAGATTTAAAGATATTTTTCATATTTTATTTCCTCCCCATGATTGATGTGTTAATATTTTGTTAAAATAAAAACACTTTCGTGTTGGTATAAATATAACACTTTTGTATGGTTATGTCAATTAATTTGCGATATTTTGTAACTTTTAATAATTTAGGTAGTTACTATTCACAGTCAACTGAATAATAAAGTACGATCAAAAGAGCAAATTAATTGCTTTTTGTTGCATTTGCTTTA
>CALVPO010000161.1 GCA_944351345.1 uncultured Bacilli bacterium
AAAGAATTTGATAAAGATTATTGTACTAATGAAGGTATAACTAAACTTAGTGATTGTCTTCTTATAACAGAAAAATACTCTAATACAGTTGCTGATGCTAAAGAATATATATCTACTAAAGAAGCAGATTTTAATAATACAGCACCGATATCCACTTATAAAGAAAAAATAGAAGAAAATATAACAAATAATAATGGAGTATTTACAACTACTAGTAAAATATATGTAGGAGACAGTTATACTTTTGATGAAAGTACTGGTATGTATTCAATAAAAAATTATAGTTTAAAAGAAATGACAGATGCCCTATCTACTAGTAATAATAAATATTATACTTGTGGAAGTAGTATTAGTACAAGCAGATGTGGAACTATATATGTTATATATACTGCAACATCTACTGTATCGGGAGCAACTACTACATATAGGGCAACTAATGTAGATATATATACATCAGAACCTGTTGTATCAAATTTATCAGATAGTGGGTTATATAAGACAGTAGATGATTATGGAGATACTTATTATTATAGAGGCAAAATAGATAATAATTATGTATCATTTGCAGGGTACGTATGGCGAATAGTTAGAATAAATGGAGATGGCAGTATAAGACTAATTTACTCTGGAACTAGTACTAGTGCAACTGGTAGTAATACTTCTATAGGAATATCATCATTTAATGAAAAATCAACAGATTTAGCATATGTTGGATATAAATATGGTTTGGATCAAGTATTACAGCATACAACAAATGTTTGGAGTTATAGTAATATAAGTGCAACAACTAAATATTATTTTGGAACTTCTTATACTACTAATGATAATACTAAAGAATTATCAATATCTGGTAGCACTGTACAGGGAACTTTAGAAGAAATATGGGGTAGTGGTTCCAGTAATTATAAATATACTTGTTTTAGTACATCACAAACTGGGACATGTACTACTCTAGTAGAAATACAAAGTTATGTTAATTCTATATCTGTTAAAGCAAAGTATCATTCATATTTATCTAAAAGTTATGAGTCTACTTATACTGATGAATATAATAGTACAATAAAGACTAAAGTAGATGATTGGTATAAGACTAATATAGAAGATAAAGGCTATAGTATGTATTTATCGGATAATTTATTTTGTAATGATAGAAGTATTGCATCAGGAGATGGTTTTAGTTTAAATCAAACAACTATTTATAAACCAAATACTAGAAATTATGATAATAAAACGCCTAGTTTAAAGTGTCCAAGACAAGTAGATCAGTTTACAATGAGTACATCTAATAATATAGGAAATGGAGAACTGATTTATCCAGTTGGATTAATAACAGCTGACGAAGTATCATATGCTGGTGGTAAATATGACAATGCTAATACTTTGTATTATTTAAATACAAATATAGATTATTGGACTATGTCACCTTCTATATTCTACACTGGTTCATTAAATATTGGTATTTGGCGCGTAACTGCTAAAGGTGGTAATAATCCTTATCCAGGGTCAGTTTTGTATCATGTTAGACCTGTTATAAATTTAAAAGCAGATACTACAATAACTAGTGGAAATGGTACAGCTAGTTCTCCATATGTTATCAAATATGATTAAAACATAATTACCATAATTAAACATATTTTTTCTAAAATTTAGACATAATTTATAGATATACTTAATATAGTTTTTAATTAATATTAAAAACATATTAAGAAAGGATGATTTAATGAAAATAAAAGTTATCGGAACAAATACTAAAAATAGAATAAAGTTATTAAAAAATTTAAATAGGGCTCTAAAAGAATTTGAACAAACACCAGAAATAGAGTTGGTTGAAGATAGAGAAGATATAGAAACATATAATAATTTAATCACTCCTGCTTTATCTATAAATGGAAATATTGTAAGTAATGGTAAAGTATTAGATGAAAGAGAAATAAAGCATTATATTAAGCAATATTCTAATACTTAAAATTAATATAATAAAAGAAGATAACATTAATCAGAAGTTATCTTCTTTTATTGTAAAAATATATAATTCATGATATAATACTAACTGATTAAGGAAGTGATTGTATGATATCAATTAAAAGCAAACATGAAATAGAATTAATGAAAGAAGCAGGAATGATGGTATCTAAAACTCATAAATATTTACAAAAATATATTAAACCTGGTATTACTACTAAAGACTTAGATGAATTAGCAGAAGAGTATATAAGAAGTATGGGAGGAATCCCAACTTGTAAAGGATATGAAGGCTTTCCAACCGCTTTATGTACAAGTATTAATGATGAAGTAGTTCATGGAATACCTAGTAATAGAAAATTAAAAAATGGTGATATAATTACTATTGATATGGTAATAGGATATAAAGGATATCAAGGAGATGCAGCTTGGACCTATGCTGTTGGTAGTATTAGTGATGAAAAAAAATATCTTATGGAACATACAGAAAAAGCTCTATATGAAGGTATAAAACAAGTAAAACCAGGAGCACATATAGGAGACATATCTAATGCAATAGAAATTTATGCTACTAAACATAAACTAGGAGTAGTAAAAGAATTAGTAGGTCATGGTATTGGAACAGAAATGCATGAAGACCCAGACGTACCAAATTATGGACGCCCAGGTTGTGGGCCTAAATTAAAAGAAGGTATGGTAATTTGTATTGAACCAATGTTAAATTTAGGAACTGCTGATATCGAAATATTAGATGATGATTGGACTATCGTAACAAGAGATGAAAAGCCCTCAGCCCATTATGAACATACAGTCTTAGTAACTAAAGATGGCTATGAAATATTAACTCCAAGATTAGATTAAGGTGTTATAATGTTAGAAAGTATTGAAAAGTATGCCAAAGAAAATAAAATTCCTATCATGCTTCCTGATGGAATAGAATACATGTGTAACTATATAAAAGAAAACAATATCAAAAACATATTAGAAATAGGAACTGCCATAGGATATTCAGCAATAAAAATGGCCCTAGTTGATGATAATATAAAAATTACTACAATTGAAAGAGATGAAGAAAGATATAACATAGCTAAAGAAAATATCCAAAACTTTAATCTCCAAGATAGAATAAAAGTAATTAAAAACGATGCTAT
>CALVPO010000162.1 GCA_944351345.1 uncultured Bacilli bacterium
AAAGATAGTGCAGGAAATACAAATAATAAAGTAACTAGTGGTAATGGTAGTGTAACTGCTAAGAATATTAGTAGTACCACTATTACTTTAAATCCAACAACATATGTTTATGATGGTAAAGCTAAGACACCTACTGTTACTGTAAAAGATGGAAGTACTACTTTAAAAGGACAAAGTGAAAAAATTAATTATACTATAGGAAATTATGTAACATTTAATAATGGAAATTTAATTTATGACTCAAATTCTGCCGGAAATACTAGTAGTCAGCATATGAAAGTTCAAACATATATGGGAAATACTTATTTAACACAGCCATATGCTGTAGATACTGTGGGTTATAAAAGTTATACTTTTACAAAAACTAGTTCTTTTGATAGAATGAGATTAGCAATGAATGGAAATAAAGCGGATGCTAGTGTGTGGATAGATTGTTCTAATTTAGAAAATGGTGTTTCTTATACAATTTCTTTCAATATTGATAAATATGAAACATTTCATGTAGAAGTATCTGATTTAGCTATATATAAAACTTCATCAGATGAAAATTATGCTGTTGGTTATTATAATAATGTAAATGTTGGAACAGCTACTGTTGTTGTTATTGGTAAAGGTAATTATCAAGGAACAGTAGATAAAACTTTTACTATAACAAAAGCTAATTCTAGTATAAATTTATCTCCTAAGACTGCAACTTATACTGGTAGTGCAATAGCAGCTAATACAGCTAGTGTTACTGGTACAACAGGTTCAGTAACTTATACATATTACACTGATTCTAGTTGTACAACACAGACAACTACTTCAACAGGAGCATCTGCAACTGGTAAAGCACCAATTGATGTAGGAAATTATTATGTAAAGGCAACAGCAGCTGCAAGTAGTAACTATAATGCTGTTACTAGTAGTTGTGTTGCACATACTATAAGTAAGAAGCCAATAAGTGTAATTTGGGGTAGTACGACAGCATTTAAGTATGATGGAACTGCTAAAGGTCCTAGTGTAGATACTCCAGTAACAGGTGTTGGTAGTGAAAAACTAAACTTAACTAGAACAACAGCAACTACAACGGGAACTCATACATCAACAGCAAGTTGTTCTAGTGTAAGTGGTGGTAGAGCAAAGTGTACTAATTATAGTTTAACTAATAATACTAAATCTTTTACTATAACTTATAATACTTTTGTTGTAACTTTAGATGGTACTAGTGCTACTAGTGTGGGAACTTCTAAAATATATGTAAGATATGCAGAAGGAATATATTTAGATAGTGGTTATACTAAAAAAATGACTACAAGTGCTAATCCTATAACTATACCTACTAAAACAGGTTATACCTTTAATGGTTATTATGATGGTGATACTCAAATGATAGATTCAACTGGTAAAATTACAAGTAATTTTACTACAACTAAATATTCATCTGCCAAAACATTAACAGCAAAATGGACAATTAATAGTTATTCTATTACATTTAATCCTAATGGTGGTACTATGAATAGTAGTACAAGTACCACTAATTATACAAAAAATTATTTAACAGATATTACTATGAATAATCCAACAAAGACTGGCTATGATTTTATGGGGTGGGTATCTAATCAACGTACTAATGTAACTACTGCAGGTTATTGGACATATACAGATTCTGTTGATCCATTAACAGGAGAAAAATTAGAAATAATTAATTCTTCTAATCATAGATTAAATGGTATTGCAGGTGGAACTGCTTTTGCATCTAATCCTACTAAGCCTAGTGGTGTTTATACACCAAGTGGAAATGCATCTGGAACTGGTAGTAATGTTTCGTATTCTCTAACAGATGCAAATCCATTACATGAGATAGATGCCGATACTTTTTATAGGGTAACTAGAACAAGTGCTAAAGATAATAGTTATTCACCAGGACCTACTTTACAACTTAATTATATACATAAAGATGTTAATATTGTTTATGTAATGGTAGCAAGATTACCTGAAGGATGGACCTTGGGTGTAGCTGCTAATACTGGTGGTGGTAATGATAAATGGTTAACATCTAGAGCTGGTACTGGTGATTGGGAAACTTATGTTTATGCTATTCAATCATTAGAAGTATCTTCATATATGAATACAGGACACTTTTATATGACTAATTCTGATAGTAGTACTAATACAACTAATCCTAATATGGATGTTGCTTATTTACAAGGATATTATACAAATAGACAATCAGATACTAATGACGTTAATAAGTTTAAAGTAGGTGCAGTTAACGAGACTTTAGATGCAAAATGGAGAGCTGTAGATCAAACAGTCACAGTAACTCCAAATAATTCTAATGGAAGTTATAAAGTAACAGCAAGTAATTTATTTGATAAAAATGATATGTTTGTTGAAAATGCTAAATTAGTTCAAAGATCAGCTCCAGCTTGGAATGGAGCATCTTATCCAACAGCAGATAGCACTCATTTTATATCACAGTGGATTAGAGTAATTCCAGGTGCAACTTATAGAATAAGTGGTGTTAGTGAAATAGGTTTAGTAGAATGGTCAAATGGATCTAAGGATAATGCTTATAGTGGTAGTACGCAAGCAACTAGTTATTCAAATGGTGTTGATTTTAAAGCTCCTACTACTTATACTAATACATCTGGTAATAGTGCTAATGTTACTTATACATATATGAGATTTCATGCATTAACAGCAGATAAAAATAATATAACTTTAAATATGACAGATTCTTCAAGTTATTCTAGTACAACATCTTTTATAGTACCAAATAATGCTAATTTAACTATAGTAGCAACTCCTAAGAATGGTTATAGTGCAAGTATAGCAAAAAGCAGTGGTTTAGGAAGTCTAGCAACATCAACTTCTGGTAGTGTTGTAACTGGTGATTTAACAGGTATTGCTGGTAACAAGACTACTACTAATGTTAGTATTAATTGGACTAGTAATATAAAAGAAATAACTCTTAATAATCAAAGTGCAACTAGTGCTGGAACTACCAAATTATATTTAAATTATAATGAAGGAGTATATTTAGATAGTGCTCTTTCAAAGAAAATGACAACATCAGCAAATCCAATTACTAAACCAACTAGAACAGGATACACATTTGGAGGATATTATACAGGTACTGGTGGAAGTGGTACTCAACTTATAAATGCATCAGGTAATATTACATCAGCATTTACCAATACTTATTTTAGTAGTGCAGGTACTTTATATGCCAAATGGACAGCAGTAACATATACTATTAGTTATAATTATAATGGAGGAAGTAATCCTGGTAATCCTAAATCTTATAATATAACAACAGCAACTTTTAAATTAAAGAATCCAACTAGAACAGGATATACATTTAAAGGATGGACAGGTTCAAATGGAAGTACTGCTCAAACATCAGTATCAATATCAAAAGGCTCTACTGGTAATAAAAGTTATACAGCTAATTGGGATAGAAATTTTAAATGTCCTGGTTCTGTAGGTAATTCTGTTAGTTATGCAGGATTAAGTTGGACTATAACTGCTAAGGACAGTAATTATTGTACATTAGCGTTAAATGGTAAATCAAGAATATCAGGTTCATATAATAATGCTACTAGTCGTTTAAATAGTTCTTATTTTACGAGTGGTGGTAGTGATTATAATTCGACATTAACAAGTGAGAAGAATGCTGGATTATTAGCTAAAGTTAATGGTAATTATTATATGGATACTAATAGTGGTACGTCTGGTACCAAAGCTAGTGGTTCATCATGGGTAGGTAGCGGGACTATTTGGGATGGTGATAGCCATACTCAATATTCAACACCAAGTGCTAGTAGATTATTTAAAAGTTGGACTTTTAATACGAATCCAAATATAGGATGGTCAGGATTAGATTCACAATCATTTACTAGAAATGTAACGGCACCATCTTCTACTGTACTTAAACCACAAAGTAGGTCAGTTAGTAATACAGCAACTTCTTGGAGCTGTGCAAGATGTAAACTTAACGGTGCTACTAGTTATCTAGGTGAATATGCTAGTTTATATCTTACTTTAGTAAGACCACAACGATACGCTGGAGGAGGATCAAATTTTATAATGTGGGTAGCAAATACTTATGGAAATAAAGAAGGACAATGGAGTGCTTGGGCTCATCTTATGTATGCTTGTGGAGGCTATGGATCGGGTTCTTATCAAGGTGTGCACGGAGAAGAATCTAATAGGTTTATTTATTTAAATAACTCTACCGTTAGATATCAAAGATTAGCTCATCATCCTGAAATAAATGATATAGCTGATATTCCATATTGGAATGTAGGATCTGCTCAATATTCTTGGTATTATGCTGGAGTAGCAGGAGATACTACAGGTGGTTCTTATGCACATATAAGTTCATATTATGATGGTGGACGATTAGTTTATCAATATAAATTTGATAGTTCAGGCGCTGGAGGACAGTATTGCAAAAGTAATTGGCCAAATTATACAACTAGTAATACTACTCATACAATTTATTATAGACCTCGTATTAAAGTAAAATATAAATAAGTATTATTAATTTACTACGTTAGAAGTATTTCTAACGTATTTTGATTATATAAAATTATTAGGTAAAGAAAGTAGTAAACAAACAATTGTTCTGAAAGTGTTGCTATATAATTTGGAAGATGATATAATACTACATGAATTAATTATTATTGGTGAGGGTGATATTATTGGATATAGATACTATAAATGTAATAGTGTTAGCTTATATGGGAGATGCTGTATATGATACATATATAAGAAAGAAATTAATTAGTTTAGGAATACAAAAGGTGGAAGAATTACAGAATAAGGCTATAGAATATGTATCTGCTAAAGGACAAGTTAAAATATTAAATTATCTTATGGATAATAATATACTTAGTAATGAAGAGTTAGATATTGTAAAGAGAGGGAGAAATAATAAAAGAAGTAGTCATCCTAAGAATACAGATATATTAACTTATAAATTATCTACAGGGTTTGAGGCTTTAATTGGTTATTTATATTTAAGTAATAAGATAGATAGATTAGAAGCAATATTAGGTTTTATTGAGGTGAGATAAGTGTATATATATGGTAAGAATGTTTGCTACGAGAGAATAAATAGTAATGATAAGATAGTTAGAGCTTATGTTAGTAATAAATTTAGAGATAGAGATATAGTTGATAAATTGTTTGCTAAGAAAGTTAAGGTTAATTTTGTTGATAATAAGGTTTTAGATAAGAAGGTTGATGGTAATCATCAAGGGATTATTTTAGAAGTAGATGATATTAAGACTTATACTTTAGATGATTTAATTAATATAATAAATAATAAAAACAATCCTTTAGTAGTAATGTTAGATCATTTAGAAGATCCACATAATTTTGGGGCTATTATTAGAACGTGTGAAGCACTAGGAGTCGATAGTATAATAATACCTAATGATAGAGCTGTTGGAATTACTCCTACAGTAATTAAAATATCATCAGGTGCTATTAGTTATATTAAAATAACTAGAGTAGCTAATTTACAGGTTGCAATAAAAAAATTAAAAGAAAATGGTTTTTGGATAATTGGTACAGATATGAATGGTGATGATTATACTAAACTTGATTATAATATGCCTATATGTCTAGTTATAGGTAATGAAGGACATGGAATGAGCAGTGTTGTTAAAAATAATTGTGATTTTATTGCAAGTATTCCTATGACTGGTAAAATAAATAGTCTTAATGCATCAGTTTCTTGTGGTATAGTATTATCACAAATAGTAAGTAGTAGGAGGTTTTAATGGAATATCAAAATTATAATGATAATGAACTTGTTTTATTAGCAAAAGAGCATAATGAAGAGGCAACAATAATTTTATATAATAAATATAAGCCATTAATAACAAAAAAATGTAGTGAAATTTTTAAATATGTAAGAAATAAAGGAATAGAATTTTCTGATTTGATGCAAGAGTGTTTAATAGGGTTTGAAGAATCTATAAGAAATTATAATTTAGATGATAAAGTAACATTTTATACTTTTACTAATATTTGTATGACTAGGCAACTTGGTACGTTAGTTAGAAAGTTAAATAGAGATAAACATAAACCTTTAAATGAAGCTATACCCTTAGAAAATACAATAGAGGAAGAAAATAATCTTTTAGATTTTATAGGTGATAATAGTCAAAATCCTGAATTAGGATTATTAGATGAGGTAGAGTTTCAAGAGCTATATGATAAAATAATAGATGTTTTGACTAATTTTGAGGAATGTGTATTTAATTTGAAATTACAAAATTTTGAATATAGAGAAATAGCTTTAATTTTAGATAAGGATGTTAAGAGTATAGATAATGCTATTCAGAGAATAAAGTCTAAGATAAGGTCTTTAAATATAATAAGTAATTAATTATGATTATGCTTGGGTTTCTTTTATATATTTAAGATAAATTTCAATCGAATAAGTAAATAATAAATAGAAATATAAGTGTTTTGTGTTATAATACTTGTTGTTTTAAGAGGTGGTAGTTATGGATAAGATTATTGTTAAGGGAGCAAGAGTAAATAATTTAAAAAATATAGATATAGAGATACCTAAAAATAAGTTGGTAGTAGTAACTGGAGTATCAGGTTCTGGTAAGAGTTCTTTAGCTTTTGATACTATTTATGCTGAAGGACAGAGAAGATATGTAGAATCTTTATCAGCTTATGCTAGGCAGTTTTTGGGTGGTACTGAGAAACCTGATGTAGATTCAATAGAAGGATTATCTCCTAGTATAAGTATTGATCAAAAGACTACAAATAAGAATCCTAGGTCTACTGTTGGTACTGTTACAGAAATATATGATTACTTAAGACTTTTATTTGCCCGTATTGGTGTACCTTATTGTCCTAATCATCATATTCCAATTACTAATCAGAGTGTTGAAGAGATGGTTAATAAGGTACTTTCTTATGAAGAAGGATTAAAGATAATGATAGTGTCTCCTATTGTTAGAGGTGAGAAAGGTAGTTATAAGGATTTATTTGATAAGTTGAGGCGCGATGGATATATTAGGGGAAAAGTAGATGGAGAAGTTTATGATCT
>CALVPO010000163.1 GCA_944351345.1 uncultured Bacilli bacterium
CTATGAATTTTATAGGTAGTAGGGTTTCTACTATTTGTGTTGGTATGGCAGCTTCTATGGCAGCATTTTTATTATCTAGTGGTGAAGTTGGGATGAGATATTGTTTGGAGAATGCTGAGGTTATGATTCATCAACCATTAGGAGGGGCTCAGGGGCAAGCTACAGAAATTAAGATAGCAGCAGAGCGTATATTAAAATTAAAGAAAAAACTAAATAAAATATTGTCTCTTAATACGGGAAAAAGTCTTAGAAAAATTGAAAAAGATACGGAACGTGATTATTTTCTTGATAGTAAAGAAGCTTTACAGTATGGTATTATTGATGATGTTTTGAAGAATAAGAAATTATAATTTCCACAATTTTGTGGATTTTTTTATTTTAGAATTGTTATTAATAGGCACCTCTCATCTAATTTGCTTGTATAATTATTAAAGCGTTCCATACAAAAATAAAAAGAAGAACTATGTTAGTCCATAAATTCTTCTTCTAATACTTCAGATGGTTCCTCATCATAGAATTCTTTTTCTAATGTATAACCAATATCCATATATTCTTTAGCACCTGTTCCTGCTGGTATTAACTTACCTATAATTACGTTTTCTTTTAACCCGTGTAATTTATCTACGCTTCCCTTTACAGCTGCTTCTGTTAAGATTCTTGTTGTTTCTTGGAAAGATGCTGATGATAAGAATGAATCGGTTTGTAATGCTGCTTTAGTAATTCCTAGTAATATTGGTTGTCCTATAGCTGGTTTTTTGCCTTGAATTATTACATCTCTGTTTCCTTCTGTAAATTCGTTTATTGATACGGTTGTACTTGGAACAAAGTCTGTATCTCCTGCTTCGACAATTCTTATTAGAGAAATCATTCTTTTTGCTATTAATTCAACGTGTTTATCATTAATATCAACACCTTGAGATCTATATACTTTCTGTACTTCTTTTAAGATGTATTGTTGTACAGTATTTGGATCTGTTACGGCTAGTAATTCTTTTGGAGAGACACTTCCTTCTGTTAATTGTTCTCCTACGTTGATTTTAGAGCCTTTTTCTACTTTTAGTTTTGCTCCATACATTGTTAAGTGTTCTCTTACTTCTTTATCGTTCTTAATATATATTTTAAATCTGCCGTTTACATCTTCTATTTTTTCTACTATTCCGCTTATTTCAGCGATTGTAGCTTTTCCTTTTGGTGTACGTGCTTCAAATAATTCTTCAACACGTGGTAGACCTTGAGTTATATCTGTTCCAGCAACTCCACCTGTATGGAATGTTCTCATGGTTAATTGGGTTCCTGGTTCACCGATTGATTGAGCTCCCATGATTCCTACAGCTTCTCCTATTTCAACAAGATTTCCTGTTGCTAGGTTACGGCCATAACATTTTTGACATACACCATGGTTAGTACGACAAGTTAAGACTGTTCTTATTTCTACTGTCTTTATTCCAGCTTTTATTATTTTATCTGCTATATTTTCTGTGATATAAGTGTCTTTGTCGCAGATTAATTCTTTTGTTTCTGGATTTATTACTTTCTTACTTGTAAATCTTCCTAGTATTCTGTCGTATAGTGGTTCTATTATTCCGTCTTTATCATCTGTGAAGGCACTTACTAATGATCCTTGAGTTGTTTTACAATCAACTTCTCTTACTATCATGTCTTGTGCTACGTCTACTAAACGTCTAGTCATGTAACCAGAGTCTGCTGTTTTTAGGGCTGTATCGGCACTTCCTTTACGAGCTCCATGAGTTGATAAGAAGAACTCTGATACTGATAGTCCATCGCTGAATGATGATAGAATTGGAATTTCAACTGGTTCACCGTTTGGTTTTGCCATTATTCCACGCATACCTGCTAATTGTACGAAGTTAGAAATAGATCCACGAGCTTTAGAGTTCATCATTATGAATATTGGATTATCTTCATATTCTTTTGATGTTGCGTATTCACTAAGTTCGTCTTGAATTTCTTCTTTTGCTCTATTCCATACATCTATTACTAGGTCAAATCTTTCTTTGTCTGTAATTAGACCTCTTTGAAATTGTTTGTTAATTTTTTTAACTTCTTTATTACTTCTTTCAACTATTTCTTCTTTTTTCTTACTTCTTACTATGTCTGAGTAAGCTATTGTAATGCCTGAGTAAGTTGAAAATTTGAATCCTTGATCTTTTAATTTATCTAGGAATATTGAAGTTTCTGTTGTTCTATAACGTTTGAACATTTGCGCAATTATTTTTTCTAGAGCACCTTTATTAAATGGTTTTGCTCTTTCCATATTTTTTATTTCTTCTTTTATATCTTTACCATAATCAATGAAATATCTAGCTGGAGTTATTCCTTCGATGTTTTCACTAGTTGGTTCGTTGATGTATGGGAAGGAATCTGGTAATATTTCGTTGAAGATTATTTTACCTGGTGTTGTTACTAGATATTTGTTTTTGTAAGTATCTAGGAATACTTTGTGTTTGAAAGAATTTACTGGTATTGCTATTCTTGTATGAAGAGTTATTTCTCTTCTTTCATAAGCCATTAGAGCTTCGTTAGTATTCTTGAATACTCTTCCTTCTCCTTCAACACCGTCTTTTTCCATTGTTATGTAATAGTTTCCTAAGATCATGTCTTGAGATGGTGTAACGATTGGGTCACCATTTTTAGGACTTAGGATATTATTGGCTCCTAACATTAGTATTCTTGCTTCTGCTTTTGCTTCTTCTGATAGAGGTACATGGACAGCCATTTGGTCTCCATCGAAGTCAGCGTTAAATCCTGTTGTTACTAATGGGTGTAATCTTATAGCTTTTCCTGAGATTAATTTTGGTTCAAATGCTTGAATTCCTAATCTGTGTAATGTTGGAGCACGGTTTAACATTACTGGATGTTCTTTTATTACTTCTTCTACTACGTCCCATACTTTTTCGTCTTTGTTTTCAATCATTTTTTTAGCAGCTTTTATGTTATTTGCTAGTTCTTTGGAAACTAAACCATTAATAACATGTGGTTTGAATAATTCAAGAGCCATATCTTTAGGAATTCCACATTGATACATTTTTAGGTCTGGTCCTACTACAATAACTGAACGACCTGAATAGTCAACACGTTTTCCAAGTAGGTTTTGACGGAAACGTCCTTGTTTTCCTTTTAGCATGCTAGATAATGATTTTAGTGCTCTATTACCTGCTCCTGTTACGCTTCTGCCACGACGTCCGTTGTCAAATAATGCGTCAACTGCTTCTTGTAACATACGTCTTTCGTTTTGAATTATTATAGAAGGGGCTCCTAATTCTATTAGTTTTTTTAGTCTGTTATTTCTGTTAATTACTCTTCTATATAAATCGTTTAAATCTGATGTTGCAAATCTACCACCGTCTAATTGGATCATTGGTCTTAATTCTGGTGGTATTACTGGTAATGCTTCTAGAATCATCCATTCTGGTTTATTTCCTGATGTTGCAAAAGCATTTAAGACATCTAATCTTTTTACTAGACGTATTCTTCTTTGTCCTGTTGCATTTTTTAACTCTTCTTGTAATTCGTGTAATTCTTTTTCAACGTCTACTTCACTTAATAATTGCTTTATAGCAGCAGCACCCATGCCTACTTTGAAAGTATTACCATATTTTTCATAATAAATTCTATATTCTTTGTCAGATAATGTTTGTTTTTTTACTAATGTTGTTGCTCCAGGATCTAAAACTACATAAGATACAAAATATATTACTTCTTCTAGATCTCTAGGAGACATATCTAAGCATAGGCCTATGTAAGAAGGAATTCCTTTTACATACCAAATATGGCTTACTGGTGATGCTAGTTCTATGTGTCCCATTCTTTCTCTTCTTACTTTAGACTTTGTTACTTCTACACCACAACGGTCACAGATAATTCCTTTATATCTAACTCTTTTGTATTTTCCACAATTACATTCATAATCTCTAGTTGGACCAAAGATTTTTTCACAGAATAGTCCATCACGTTCTGGTTTTAGAGTTCTGTAATTTATTGTTTCTGGTTTTTTTACTTCTCCATATGACCATTCACGAATTTGTTCAGGAGAAGCAATTCCAATTTTTAAAGCTTTAAAATTATTAGCCTCTACCATTAGAACTCACCTCCTATTTCTTTGGTTTCTTCGAGATCTTCATCTAATTCTTCTTCGTATTCTTCTAAATCTTCATATTCATCTTCTAAATTATTTGGATTAGCTTCATCATAGTCATCTAATTCGTCATAATCGTCTTCTAAAACATCTTCTTCATCTGCTAGTGAGTCTAATGATTCTTTTTTATCTGTTATTTCTTCTACTAGTGGTGTATCATTTTCTTCACTATCTTCTAGATTTTCTAGTTCTTTAAAACCTACTTCTTCATCATCATTGTTAATGACTGAAATATTTAGACCTAATGCTTGGAATTCTTTTATTAATACGCGGAATGCTTCTGGAATTCCTGGTCCTGGTAATGGATTACCTTTTACAATTGATTCGTAAACTTTAACACGTCCTACTACGTCGTCTGACTTATATGTTAGTATTTCTTGTAATACATGTGATGCTCCGTATGCTTCAAGAGCCCATATTTCCATTTCACCAAATCTTTGTCCACCGAATTGAGCTTTACCTCCTAGTGGTTGTTGAGTTACTAGTGAATATGGTCCTGTTGACCTTGCATGTAGTTTATCGTCAACCATGTGATGTAATTTTACGAAATACATGACACCTACACTGATACGGTGATCAAATGGTTCACCAGTTCTACCATCATAAAGAACTGTTTTTCCATCTTCATCCATACTGGCTTCTTTCATCATTGCTTGTACATCTTCGATGCTTGCTCCATCTAATACTGGTGTTGCTACATGAACACCTAGTTTTTTACAAGCCATTCCCATATGTAATTCTAATACTTGTCCAATATTCATACGTGATGGTACACCTTGTGGATTTAACATGATATCAATTGGAGTACCGTCTGGTAAATATGGCATATCTTCTTCTGGTAATATTAGAGATATAACACCTTTATTACCATGTCTTCCTGACATTTTGTCTCCTATTTGAATTTTACGTTTTTGAATTATATATACTCTAACTACTTTACTTACTCCACTTGGTAATTCATCGTTATCTTCTTTAGTATATACTTTTACATCATGAACAATTCCTTCTCCACCATGTGGTACTGTTAATGAAGAATTTCTTACTTCTCTTGTTTTTTCTCCAAAAATAGCATGTAATAATTTTTCTTCACTAGTTAAATCGGCCATTCCTTTTGGTGTTACTTTACCTACTAAGATATCTCCTTCTTTTACTTCTGTTCCTATTTTTATGATACCATTTTCATCTAAGTTTTTACGGGCATCTTCACTTACGTTAGGAATATCTCTTGTTATTTCTTCTGGTCCTAATTTTGTATCACGACATTGAGTTTCATAATCTTCTATATGAAGTGAAGTATAGACATCTTCTTTAACTAATCTTTCATTCATTATAACAGCATCTTCAAAATTATATCCATTGAAGGTCATAAATGCTATGGTCATATTTTTACCTAAAGCTAATTCACCTTTATCAGTACTTGGACCATCAGCTATTATTTGGCCACGTCTAATTTTGTCTCCTGCTCTTACAATTGGTCTATGATTAGCTGTTTCACCTTGGTTAGATCTTTCAAATGTTGATAATTCGTAAGTATCTGTACCTTTAGCGTTTTTTACAACTATTTTTTTAGCATCTACATATTCTACTATTCCTTCTGCTTTTGATACAACTACTGCACCACTATCTCTTGCTGCTACATATTCTACACCTGTTCCTACATATGGAGCTTCTGTTGTTAGAAGTGGTAGTGCTTGACGTTGCATGTTAGCACCCATTAGAGCACGAGTTGCGTCGTCATGTTCTAGGAATGGAATTAAACTTGTTGTTACTGATACAACTTGTTGTGGAGATACGTCTATATAGTCAACTTTATCTGCTGGTATTATTACATTTTCTCCATTTAGTCTTCCAGCTACTTGTTCATCTTCAATATATCCTTCATCATTTACATTAACTGTTGCTTGAGAAATATAAAAGTCTTGTTCTTCATTGGCAGTTAAATATTCTACTTTATCAGTTAATTTTCTATTTTCTACTTTACGATATGGTGTTTGAATAAAGCCATATTCATCTACTTTAGCATAACTTGCTAAGGAAGTTATTAATCCAATATTTTGACCTTCTGGAGATTCAATTGGACATATTCTTCCGTAGTGAGAAGGGTTAACGTCACGAACTTCCATTCCAGCTCTATCTCTAGATAATCCACCTGGTCCTAGAGCTGATAATCTTCTTTTATGAGTTAACTCTGCTATTGGGTTAACTTGATCCATGAATTGTGATAATTGGCTTGATCCAAAGAATTCTTTGATTACTGCTGTTACTGGTCTTATGTTAATTAAACTCTTTGGGGTTACTGTTTCGATATCTTGAGTAGTCATTCTTTCTCTTACTACTCTTTCCATACGTGCTAGTCCAATTTTTAATTGATTTTGTAATAACTCTCCTACTTGTCTTATACGTCTATTACCTAAATGGTCTATTTCATCGTCATGTCCTATTCCTTCTAGTAAGTTTAGATAGTAAGATACTGTTGCATAAACATCTGAAATAGTCAATATTCTAGTATCTAGAGTTTGGTCATTACCAATTACTTTTACTTTTTTAGTTGGATCTTTTGGTGAATATAGATATAATACTTGGATAGTATTGTGAGTATCTAATTCTTCGTTTGTTTTTACAGTAACTCTACCATATCCATTTTCAAGTAATTCTTGTAATTTTTCATATACTTCTTTGGTTATTTTTGTTCCATCAGTAAAGATTGTTTCACCATCTACTACTATATCTTGAGCTAAGGTATTATTTAATAATCTATCTGTTATGTTTAGACGTTTATTAAATTTATATCTTCCAACTTTTGCTAAATCATAACGAAAATTATCAAAAAATCTAGTGATTAATTGATTCTTTGCTGAATCTAGTGTTGTTGGTTCACCTGGTCTTAATTTTTCATAAATTTCTATTAAGGCTTCATCTGTATTTTTTGTTGAATCCTTATCCATAGTATTTTGTAGATAAGTATTTTTATCGAATACTTCAAATATTTCTTCGTTAGATGATAGACCAAATGCTCTTAATAGGGTTGTTATTGGCACTTTTCTAGTTCTGTCTATTCTAACATATATAACATCTTTAGCATCGGTTTCATATTCTAACCATGTACCACGCGTTGGAATAACTTTTGCTGCATAAACTGGTTTACCATTCTTGTCAAGTTCTTTTGAATAGTAAACACTAGGAGATCTAACTAATTGGGATACAATTACTCTTTCTGCACCGTTAATAATAAATGTTCCACTTTCGGTCATTAGTGGCATATCTCCTAAAAATATTTCTTGTTCTTTTACTTCTCCTGTTTCGTTATTAAAAAGTCTAGTTTGGACTTTTAATGGAGATGCATAAGTAATTTGTCTGTCTTTACATTCTTTTAGAGAATATCTTGGAGTATCAAATTCGTATTCTCCAAATTCTAATGATAAACTTCCTGAAAAACTTTCAATAGGGAATAAATCTTCAAATACTTCTTTTATTCCTTCTTTTACGAACCATTGATATGATTCTTTTTGAATTTGTAGTAAATTATCAAGTTCTAATGAATTTTTGATCATAGAGAAATTTCTTCTTTTTCTATAATCACCGCTTTGCTTTAATTTATAAGCCATTAAATTTCACCCCTATGCCTAGATTTTTTTATTTTATCACGCCGAAAAAGAGACGCGTTTCCAATATATAATATTAGCACCTCTCTTGTAAAAAGTCAATTGAAAAAGTTCGGAAAACTGAACTTTCGCTCTTAATTAGTTAGTATTTACAGCCATGCTAAAAGATAAGTGTTGTTTATCACTTATTTTTTTAAGCTTTGTAATTCC
>CALVPO010000164.1 GCA_944351345.1 uncultured Bacilli bacterium
GGAACTGAAATGGTTATGCCAGGTGATAATGTTGAAATGACTGTAGAATTAATCGCCCCAGTTGCTATCGAACAAGGAACTAAGTTCTCAATTCGTGAAGGTGGACGTACAGTTGGTGCTGGAAACGTATCTGAAATTGTTGAATAATAAATAAAAACTTAATTATTAAAATTAGTTCATAAAATTTAACTTGGGCTAAAATATAATTAAGTTTTTTTATTGTTTATTTTGACTAATATAAAGACAATTTAAATTTACATTACAAATATTGACTTTTAATTAAAACTTTGCTACTATTAATATAGTAGAGGAGGATAGTCAAGTGAATGAATTTAATAATGAAAAATCTAATAATACTATTGATGAACAAATAGAAAAAAAAGAAGATAAGAAAAATGTATTTAATATTGTTATTGGTGTATCAACTTTATTAATAGCTATTCTAGGTGCAACATTCGCCTATTTCTCAGCAACAGCTACTAGTGAAGAAAATGATGTTAACGTAAAATCTGCTTATGTAAGTATATCATATGATGGTGGAACAGAAATTAAGGCTAGCAATTTAATACCATCAACTGAAAGAATAGCTTTAACAATGTTTCAAAAACAAGTAGAGTCAATAGGCGCTGAAGGTGATGAAGGTCTAGAATTTGAAGATCAAGATGAATATACAAATGATCCAAGTAGAAGATGCATTGATGTAAAAGGAAGAGAAGTTTGTTATGTTTATCAGTTTTCCATTGAAAGTGATGGCGAAGAAGACGGAACAACAGCTATAAATGGATACATAAAAGTAAATCAAAATGAATTTGAAAACTTAAGCTATGTCTTATATGAAGTTGAATTTCAAACAAATGAACAAGGAAAAGTATTATTAGATAAATTTGGTCATAAACTTATTAAAAGCTATTCTCTAGTTAGCGAATTTAATAATGTAGATGATAATCCAGATCATGAATTAGATGATCCTAATTATGCTACATTTGAGAATCCAGAAGATATAAGAGGAGAAGATGAAGAATATACAGGAACAACTTATCCATTAGCATGTTTATTTGGATTTTCTGATACATATGAATCTGCAGAAAAGGACGATCCATCTAGATGTAAAACAATTAATATCACTAACCAAGAAAAGCATTCATATCAACTAATGATATGGTTAAGAGAAACTGGTGAAAGACAAGATGAACAAGGACTAAGTTTCCAAGGAACTGTCTCACTAGAAGTACCAGGTGGAGTAGGAGATAGCGATTACGAAAATGGACAAATTACAGGTCAACAATAGAGTTGAATATAAATAATAAAGGTATTGATTCAAAAAATCAATACCTTTTAGTGTGCCAGGCATGGTATATAGCTAGATGGTGAAAGTCCATTACACGCGTAGGTATCGACGAAGTGTTAGGGAAGCACAACGCATTAACAGTGATGTTAGGGCTAAAGGAAGTGTGGAACAAAATCTTGGCGTGATGTACAAAAACTGAATATCAAGGCTATATGTATGGATGAGATTGCAAAATAAATTGAAGTCCAATAGATGAACGTAAATATATATAGTAAATTCAGCACGTAAAAGAGGAAAGTTAATTATCTTACCCTGGGAGGTCTTGCAAACAGTTAAGGAGTTCCCTATTAAGAAAACTGGTCGAAAAAGGTTTATTGCAAGAAGTCAGCCGAGGTCATAGTACTAGCTAGCTAGGAAGGACTGAACAATCTATGGTGTTTTGTACCACTATAGGATGAAATAGTCAAGAATCTGAATGTAATACGAATAGAACTAATAAGCGTATCTTATCGGTTTTATTTTAAAAAGATAATTTGACTATTAACAAATATAGAAATGAAGAAGACAATATGAATGAAAATCTTGATTGGATAAAATATATTTTCGAAAAGGACAATATAGAAAGAGCAAAGAAACAAGTGTATTCCAACAAAGGAAGTGCTGGAATAGATGGCATAACTGTTTATGAAATTGATGAGTATATAGAACAGAATATAGATGAGATAAAACAAAAAGTTTATAAAAGGAAATACAAACCTACGCCAGTAAAAAGAGTAGAAATTCCCAAAGAAAATGGTAAAAAAAGACAACTAGGAATTCCAACAGTCATAGATAGAGTTATACAACAAGCAATTGTACAGAGATTATCTCCAGTTTATGAAAGACAGTTTAGTGATAATAGCTACGGATTTAGAGTTGGAAGAAGTTGTGAACAAGCAATTATAAAGGTACTACAATTATTAAATGATGGGTATGATTGGATAGTTGATATTGATTTAGAAAGGTTCTTTGATACAGTAAATCATGACAGATTAACTAATATTATATCAAGAACTATAAAAGACGGGAATTTAATTTCATTAATTAGAGCATTTCTTGATAGTGGGGTAATGGTAAATGGAAAATATGAAGATACTCCTATAGGTACTCCACAAGGTGGAAATTTAAGCCCTTTGTTGTCGAATATTATGTTGAATGAACTTGATAGAGAATTAGAAAAAAGAGGTTTGAATTTTGTTCGTTATGCTGATGATTGTTTAATTCTTGTAGGAAGTAAAAAAGCGGCTGAAAGAGTAATGAAGTCAGTAGTTAAATTTATAGAAAAGAAACTCGGACTTATTGTTAATGCTGAAAAGAGTAAAATTGCTAAGCCAACAAATATAAAATATTTGGGCTTCGGATTTTACTATGATAAAGAAGGAAAATATTATCCAAGACCTCATGAAAAATCTATAGAAAAATTCAAAAGAAAACTCAAGTATCTAACTTGTAGAAG